>JBOHFU010001036.1:0-1432 GCA_050699675.1 Pseudonocardiaceae bacterium | reverse complement strand
ACCAGGGACTTGTCGACCAGGCCGGTTAACAGGTCCAGTACGTCGTAGCGGTCGATCCCCGCACCCGGGCACACCTGCTCGGCTGTGTCCAGGGTCCAGCCCCCGGCGAACACCGACAGCCGCCGCAACAGCGCGCGCTCACCGTCGCGCAGCAGCTCATGGCTCCAGTCGATGGAGGCCTGCAGGGTCTGGTGGCGCGGCATCACCGTGCGGGCGCCGCCGGTGAGCAAACGGAAGCGATCGCTCAGCCCGCGAGCGATCTGCTCGGGCGCCAGCATCCGCACCCGCGCCGCGGCCAGCTCGATCGCCAGCGGGATGCCATCAAGGTCATGGCAGATCTGCGCCACCGCCGGCGCGTTGGCCGCAGTGATCGCGAAATCGGGGCGTACCAACGTGGCTCGGTCGATGAACAGCGACACCGCGTCGGACAACCGCAGCGTTTCGATCCGCTGACGCGCCGGCTCGGCCGGCAGCGACATCGACGGCACCCGCCAGGTGACCTCCCCCGGCACACCCAACGGTGCCCGGCTCGTCGCCAGGATGGTCAGCGAGGGGCACCCGCGCAGCAGAACATCTGCGAATTGGGCGCAGGCGGCCAGCAGATGCTCGCAATTGTCCAGAACAACCAGGGCGCGGCGGGCGCGCAGATACTCGACGAGCGTGTCCAGAAGTGCCCGGCCCGGCACTTCGCGCAACCCCAGGGCGCCGATCACCGCAGCCGGCAACAGCGCGGCGTCCGCCAGCCGCGCCAGCTCCACCCACCACACCCCGTCGGGGTGACGATCCATCGCATCAGCCGCGGCCTGCAACGCCAGCCGGGTCTTGCCGCAGCCACCGGAACCGGTCAGCGTGAGCAGCCGCGCACGCTGCAGCGGATCGCCGATCTGGGCCAGCTCGGCTCGTCGCCCGACGAAGCTCGTCAGCTCACCGGGCAGATTGTTGGGAATCGTGTCCAGCGAGCGCAGCGGCGCGAACTCCGCCGGCAGGTCCGGGTGCACCAGCCCGAAGACGTGCTCGGCCCGCCCCAGGTCACGCAACCGATGAACACCCAGATCAGCCAGCTCAGCCAGCTCAGGAAGCCGATCCAAGGCCAGGTCGCGCGTCGTCCGAGACAGCACCACCTGGCCGCCGTGCGCGATCGCGCGCAGCCGGGCGCAGCGGTTGACCGCCCGGCCGAAGTAGTTGCCCTCATCGCGCAACTGAGCCTCGGCCGTATGCAGCGCGATGCGCAGCCTCAGCGACGCCCCCTCGGGCCAACCCTCGGAATGAAACGCACGCTGCACGTCCAGCGCGGCGGCCAGCGCATCCGAGGCCCGGGTGAACGCCGCCACCACGCTGTCGCCCTCGCCCTGCTCCAGCGGCCGCACGCCACCATGCCGCGCAATCGCCTCGTCGAGCAGCTCGTAGTGCCGCGCGACAGCGGCACCCATCA
>JBOHFU010001035.1:0-1433 GCA_050699675.1 Pseudonocardiaceae bacterium | reverse complement strand
CGCCTGGTCGGCGTGCACCAGCGCGGCGCCGCCACCGGCCACGATGCCCTCGGCCATCGCGGCGCGCGTCGCGGACAGCGCGTCCTCCACCCGGTGCTGCAGCTCGGCGAGCTCGGCGTTGGTCGGGGCCCCCACGCTGATCACCGCGACCTTCCCGGACAGCGCCCCGATCCGCTCGTTGAGTACGTCCTCGTCGACGCCGTAGGTCGCGCGTTCGCGTTCGGCCCGCATCTGGGTGAGCCGGAACTCGATGGCCTCGGCCGAACCGGCCCCACCGACGATCGCGGTGCGGTCGGCGGTGACCCGCACCTGGGACGCCCGGCCGAGCTGGGCGGCGGTCATGGTCTCCAGGGTGAAGCCGGAATGCTTGCTGTACACCTCGCCGCCGGTCATCGTGGCGATGTCCTCCAGCTTGCGGAGCCTGCGGTCGCCGAAACCGGGCGCCCGGACCGCCACGCACTGGAAGATGCCGTTCACGTGGTTGTGCACCAGCATGCTCAGCGCCGTGCCCTCGACGTTCTCCGCGACGATCACCAGCGGGCGCGGATCCCGCATCACCTTGTCGAGCAGCGGCATGAGCTGCTGAACCTTCGTGATCTTCTCACTGCACAGCAGGATGTACGGGTCGTCGATGATCGCTTCCAGGCTGGCCGGGTTGGTCACCATGTACGGCGAGACGTACCCGTTGTCCCACTCGAAGCCCTCGACGAAGTCGACGCTCATGCCGTGCACCGCGGACTCGGTCACCGTGACGATGCCGCCGTCGCCCACCGTGTGCAGTGCGTTGGCGATCACCTCTCCGACCATGTCGTCGTCGTTGGCCGAGATCGCGGCCACCCGGGCGTAGTCGTGCTCGGTGGTCACCGGGTGGGACACGCTCTGCAAGTGCTCCACCAGCCGTGCCACGGCGAGGTCGATACCCCGCTTGATCAGCACCGGGTTGCCGCCTGAGTCAATCGCTTTCATGCCCTCGCGGACGATGGACTGCGCGAGCACCGTCGCGGTCGTCGTGCCGTCGCCGACGATGTCGTTGGTCTTGATCGCCGCTTCCTTGACCAGCTGGGCGCCCATGTTCTCGAACTGGTCCTTGAGGTGGATCTCACGTGCGATGGTCACACCGTCGTTGGTGACCACCGGCGATCCGGTGATCTTCTCCAGGATGACGTTGCGCCCCTTGGGCCCGAGCGTCGACTTGACCGCCTCCGCCAGCTGGTCGACCCCGGCCAGCAGCAGGTTGCGGGCTTCCGCACCGAAACGTAGTTCCTTGGCCATCTGATCTCCCTCGGGTGGTGTGAGAACTACGGGACGAGGATCGCTCGGCCGCGGACCCGGCCGTTGTCGAGGTCGTCGAGGGCCTCGACGGCCGAGTCGAGCGGGTAGGTCTTGGTGTGCAGGGTGACCTTGCCGGCCTGGGCGAGGACCATCAGCTCGGC
>JBOHFU010001034.1:0-1438 GCA_050699675.1 Pseudonocardiaceae bacterium | reverse complement strand
GTCTCGGGCACGCTGGCAACCTCTTGGCAGGGCCGACCGCTGCGCTTCGCGCTGGTGGGAAAGCCCGGGAACGTCACGCCCCAGGGGCTGGCCAAGATACGGCAGGCGGCCGCCAGGCTCATGGATCCGGGCACGCCCTCTGCGGTGGCGGCGGACCTGGCGCGCAAGGAGCCAGCCATCGTCTGGCTGATGGGTAACGTCCACGGGGGCGAGGAGTCCGGCACCGACTCTGAGCTGCGCATCCTCTTCGAGCTCGCCGATCGCGATGACTGCGCGGCCAAGCGCATCCTCGACAATGCGCTCGTCGGGATCATCCCCACGCAGAATCCCGATGGTCGCGAAGCCGAGACGCGCGAGAACTTCTACGGCTTCGACATGAACCGTGACTGGTTCGCGCGCACACAGCGCGAAACGGACGGCAAGCTCGATCTTCTCCGCCAGAACCCGGGCGTCCTCCACATCGACGCGCACGAGATGGGCGGTCCGGACTACTTCTTCCCGCCCAACGCCGACCCCATCTACCACGAGCACACCGACTTCACAGTCGATCTGACCGACAACCTTTACGGCCCGGCGGTGGCGGCGGAGTTAACGCGGCAGGGCATCCCGTTCTTCCAGAACGAGGTCTTCGACTTCTTCGCGCCGGTCTTCGGCGACACGGTCCCCTCCCATGTGTTCGGTTCGGTCGGGATGACCTTCGAGAAGCACAGCGACGACCCGATCTCGACGCGCACCCATGAGCACTACACCACCCAGTGGGTGTCGCTCTCGACTGCGGCGGCGAACAAGGCGTCCATTCTGAACCGCTGGCACGCGGAGTGGGTCGAGGCGGCCCGGCAGGGCGTCGCTGGCCAGCTCGAGCGGAACGAGGTCAACGACCCGGGGAACGTCGTGACCATGCCCGTGCCGACCGATCCCGTGCGCCACTACTTCCTCCGCGCCGACGACCCGAACAATGCGGCTGCGGTCCAGCGGCTGGTGCGGCGACTGCAGCTGATGGACGTCGAGGTGCACCGGCTGACCGCTCCGCTCGCGGTCCCGGACTTCAAGGAGTACGGGCGCGATCCGGCCCCGGTCATCCTGCCGGCCGGCACCTATTGGGTCCCGATGGCGCAGCGCCAGAAGCACTGGATCCAGACGCTCCTCAACGAGGACACCTATGTCCCCTTCCCCTACTTCTTCGATGTCAGCGGGTGGAGCAACCCCTTGCTGCTGAACATCGACGGTGGCCGGTCCGGCGCGGAGCTCAGCCCGGTCGCCACGCGGGTGGCCCTGCTGCCCGAGCCTGCCGCGCCCTCCCTCCCGGCGGAGCTGCCGACGGTGGCCGTTTACCAGCTCTCGACCACGAGCCGCGCCGCGTTCCAGTCGACGGGTTGGCTCAGGTGGCTGCTGGAGCAGCGGTGGCACCTCCCCTTCCGCCTGGTGACATCCTCGGACA
>JBOHFU010001033.1:0-1439 GCA_050699675.1 Pseudonocardiaceae bacterium | reverse complement strand
ACACTGGAGGAGTACTGGTGGTGCACCGAGCGGATGTTGACCTGGCCAGGCGGGCCGGGGCCGAACATGATCCTGGATGACGGGGGAGACGCGACCCTGCTGGTGCACAAGGGGGCCGTCTTCGAGAAGGCCGGTGTGGTGCCGACCGCCGGTGAGGACGACTCGGATGAGTGGAAGGTGTTCTTGGAGGTGCTGCGGGCCTCGTTGGCCGCTGAGCCGGGGAAGTGGACGGCGATCGGGAAAGGCATCCGCGGGGTGACCGAGGAGACCACCACCGGAGTGCACCGGTTGTACCAGCTGGCTGCGGCGGGGGAGCTGTTGTTCCCGGCGATCAACGTCAACGATTCGGTGACGAAGTCGAAGTTCGACAACAAGTATGGATGCCGGCACTCGCTGGTGGATGGGATCAACCGGGCGGTGGATGTGCTGATCGCCGGGAAGTTGTGCCTGGTCTGTGGGTACGGGGATGTCGGCAAGGGGTGCGCGGAGTCGCTTCGGGGCCAAGGCGCTCGGGTGGTGGTGGCCGAGGTGGACCCGATCTGTGCGTTGCAGGCGATGATGGATGGTTTCACCGTCGACACCCTGGACAACGTCGTCGGGCGCGCGGACATCATCGTCACCGCCACCGGGAACAAGAACATCGTGACGGTCGATCACATGGCGCGGATGAAGCACCAGGCGATCCTGGGCAATATCGGGCACTTCGACAACGAGATCGACATCGCCGGGTTGCAGCGCCGATCGGGTGCCCGCCGGTTGGTGATCAAGCCACAGGTCGACGAATGGACTTTCCCGGACGGGCATTCGATCATCCTGTTGTCCGAGGGGCGGTTGCTGAACCTGGGTAACGCCACCGGACACCCGAGTTTTGTCATGTCGAACTCGTTTTCCAATCAGGTCATCGCGCAGGTCGAGTTGTTCACCAAGCACCAGGAATACGACCGGGAGGTCTACACCCTGCCCAAGGTGCTCGACGAGAAGGTCGCCCGGATCCACGTCGAGGCCCTGGGCGGTCAGCTCACCAAGCTGACCAAAGAACAGGCCGAGTACATCGACGTGGACGTCGAGGGACCCTACAAACCACCGCACTACCGGTACTGATGGCCTTCCCCAGCGATCTCGAGATCGCTCGTGGTGCCACACCTTGTGGTGGGTGCCGCAGACGACTGGTCAGTCTGGCCTGCGTCCCCGAGCTCGACGAGCGCCTGCGTGGCCTCGGTTGAGTCTCACACCGTGGGGGCGTCGAAGCGCTCCTCGATGGGGATGTAGTCGAAATCGTAGCCAAAGGCGCGAGGCCCGACCAACGCCAAACCCTGACCAGTCCGCCATCGGAAGTCACAGACAGCAGCGATCACACTCACACGGAAACCGTAACGCAACTGCTCAGTAGTAATCGGCACTCCAGTCTCAGCGTCCAAAATAATGATCAAATCCGGCAC
>JBOHFU010001032.1:0-1440 GCA_050699675.1 Pseudonocardiaceae bacterium | reverse complement strand
GGTGCCGTTCTGGGTCACCCCGGACGGGACGGTGCACGCCGCCGACCCGGTCCGGGCCGCCCTACTCACGAGCGCACAGCGCTTGGCCCGACCCGTGAACACCGCCTGAGGTCGGCATGCAGCGCCCGTGCGGAGGTGTAGGCGGCCAGGTAACCGTCCCGGCAGTCCCGGAGCAGACTAGTGGCGCCTGGTGGTCGATGTGCCCGTATGGCGTCGGTGTCGGCACGAAGCAGCCGGGTGCGGTCGTAATGCTGCGCGGGAGCGCTGAGCAGGTCGGTGAGCGTCAGCAGCGCACCGCTGACCTGAGTGAGCAGCCCACCGAGCGCGATCAGCTCCTCGTGACCCAGCACCTTCTTCGGCAGCGCCCGGTTGACCTGATGGAAGGCGTCGACGACCCGGTCGAGCTGATCGACTGGATCGCTGCTGGTGACCGAAGACGACACAGAGACGGTGGCGCGCCGCCGGCGGCTGGATATCCCGTTGGTCATGACGTAAACAGCCGCGGACATGGCGTCTCCGAAGGCACGGTACGTACCTCCGAGAGTAGCGCGGACAATACCGGGTGCATTGATTGCACAATTCCTCCGACCCGGACCGCTCCACCCACCGACCCCAGATCTGTTGGCCCTCCCACTCGCGCCTTGCGACTGATCTCAGGGCCTCAACTGCGGATGTCGCCACCATACCGCGGTGTACCAGCGGAGCAAAGTATGTCAACTCTCCGCACTGGCCCGATCACACAGTCAGTAGCCGCCGAGCCGACGTTGGTAAGACCCTCGAAGGGGAGAGCGAGAGCAAGATATCCCGCGGCTGAGGAGTCATTGGGAACCTGGGGGAGCGCAAGTGGTTGTCAGCCAGTCGAAATCCCGGTATTCCGGTCCCAATGCAGATGTCCTTCGGTGAGGAGATCGGGAAGGTGTCTGGACTCCGGTGCCGGTCTCCGCTGCGATTCCGACGAGCCAGTCCGGTCAGGCGCTGCGGCTGGCGTCGTCATGTTCGATCCTCCTTCGGCAGTCCCCAGGCCCCGCTGCGGTGATGGCTCCCGCAAGCGCGGAGAACGATCTACATAGATACCGCTTGTGCGGTGTGGATCTCTATGGCAGGCTATCTTCGACCGGGGGTCGGCGGGGGGTCGAAGGAGGTTGTGCGGGCGGTCGCTTTCGTGCCTGCGCCGCCGCCCGCACAACTCCTGCGATTGCGCCTGGCCCATTGCCACTGATTCGCGGACAGCGGTTAGAGCACGCCCTGTTGGGCGCTGCGGGCCCCGCGCTGGGCTGCGCTGCGCTGGGCGTGAATCATCGCCAAGCCCAGCAGGCCGAGCAGGCCGCCGGTGACACAGGCTCCCAGCCACACCGACGGGCCCTTGGCGACCAGCAGCACCACCGCAGCGGTGAACCACGCCAGGATGCCGACGCCGACCACTGGCCGTGGATCGGCGAG
>JBOHFU010001031.1:0-1442 GCA_050699675.1 Pseudonocardiaceae bacterium | reverse complement strand
GAACGCTCGCGGAACGCTCCATCCGCATAGTGGGCACCACCTGAGGTGTCGACCCCTGTGGAGGAATGATGACTACCATCGCGGAATTACGCGAACGCGCGCGGGGCCCGGTGATAGAACCTAGCCAGGACGGCTACGACGAGCACCGCCGCGTCTACAATTTCATGCACGATCGCCATCCCGCGGTCATCGTGCGGGCCATGGCGACAGCTGACGTCGTCGCCGCAGTTAACTATGCGCGGGACAACGGCCTCGACCTGGCCGTGCGGGACGGGGGCCACAGCGTGCCGGGGTTCGGCACCTGCGACGACGGCGTGGTGCTCGACCTGTCCCTGATGAACAACGTCTTCGTGGACCCGAACAAGAAGGCAGCGCGAGCTGGCGGTGGCGCGACCTGGGGCGACTTCAATCACGCCACCCACGCTTACGGGCTGGCCACCACCGGCGGGATCATCTCCACCACCGGCGTCACCGGCCTGACCCTCGGCGGCGGCATCGGGTACCTCGCCCGGGGCTGCGGGCTCTCCTGCGACAACGTCGTCGGGGCCGAGGTGGTCACCGCCGACGGCCGGATCCTCACCGCCAACGAGTACGTGAACGAGGATCTCTTCTGGGCTCTGCGTGGTGGGGGCGGGAACTTCGGGGTCGTCACCGCGCTTGAGCTTGGTCTGCATCAAATCGACACGGTCTACGCCGGGCCGATGTTCTACGAGGTCGATGACGCCGCCGCCGTGATGGCCTGCTACCGCGACTTCATCGACGATGCGCCCGACCAGATGGGCGCGTTCTTCGCTTGGCAGATCGCCCCGCCGCTGCCGTTCATACCCCCGGACCGCCACGGCGACCTGTTCTGCGCCATGGTGGTCTGCTGGAGCGGTCCCATCGAGCAGGCTGAGCAGGCTCTCAAACCGCTCCGAGACGCGGCCGAGGTGAAGGCCGAACACGTCGGGCCGATGCCCTATCCCGCCATCAACGCGGCGTTCGACGGACTGGTGCCCCGTGGTCTGCAGCACTACTGGAAGGCCGACTACGTCCGAGAGCTCACCGACGACGCCATCCAGGCGCACATCGAGCACGGCAAGAAGACACCGGTCCTCAACTCGACCATGCACCTGTACTCCATCAACGGTGCCGCCCACCGGGTTGGCCCCGAGGAAACCGCGTTCGGTCACCGGGACGCCAAGTACGCCGCGGTCATCGCCGGCATGTGGCCCGATCCGGCAGAAAACGAGGTCAACACCCAGTGGGTACGCGACTACTACGCGGCGATCCATCCCTACTCGGGCATCGAAGGGGGATACATCAACTTCATGTCCGGCGATGACGCCGAACGGGCACCCGAGAACTACGGTCGCAACTACGAACGCCTGCGTCGGGTCAAGGGCACCTACGACCCCGACAACCTTTTCCACCTCAACCAGAACATCGAGCCGTCACCCTGA
>JBOHFU010001030.1:0-1447 GCA_050699675.1 Pseudonocardiaceae bacterium | reverse complement strand
GCTCTGGGACGAATTCCGCTATACGAGCGGTGCAGATGCGGGCGCTTCACGCGCCATCGAGGGTGACCACGACCTTGACGTCATCGGGCTGCGGGTCGAATGCCTCGGTTGCCCGGTCGAGCGGAACCCGTCGGGTGATCAGACGTTCCAGCCAGCCCAGGTCCGCGCGGGCGAGGGCCACCGCGGCGAGGTCGTAGTGGTGCAGGTTCGCGTTGACCGATCCGACGACGGCGTCGTTCTCCAGCACCAGCTCGCGGTTGAGGGCGCCGCCGTCGAGGGTGACGCGCCGCCCGGTCGCGGATACCCCGGTGAGGCAGACGATGCCGTAGGGCGCGGTCGCGGCGATCGCATCGAAGACCACAGAGGACACCCCGGTGGCCTCGATGACGATGTCGGGTTCGGCCGCCCGCGTGGCCGAGGCGACACCGTCGTGGTGGTAGGTCGCCCCGAGCGCGCGCACCAGCTCCGGCTTGCGGCCGTCGGTCACCACGTCGAGCACATGGGTGTCCAGGCCGCGCTGCACGGCGAGCATCGCCGCGAGCAGCCCGATCGGCCCGGCACCGGTAACCAAGACACGCTGCGGGTCGAACCACGACCGCTGGCCGATCCGCTCGATCTGGTCCCACGCCTTGGCGACGACAGTGGTGGGTTCCATGAGCACGCCGACCCCGGCCAGCCGCGGGTCGAGGCGCACCGCGTAGCCGGCCTCGACCCGCCACCGCTGGCTGGCGTAGCCGTCGAGCTCCTTGATGCCGCGCTCGGTGTAGCGGCCGTTGCGGCACATGTCGAAATGGCCGTGCGCGCAGGCGCCGCAGGGCACCGGGTCGGGCCTGCGCACCACACCCGCCACCAGGTCGCCGGCGGTGAAACCCGAGCCGGTGGGCGCGTGGCGCACCCGACCCAGCGACTCGTGGCCCAGGACGAGCCGGTCGCGGCCCGGCGGCGCCCAGCCGTACTCCCCCGCCGCGATCTCGCGATCCGTGCCGCACACGCCGACTGCGAGGCCGTCGACGAACAGCTCGTCCTCGCCAGGCTCGGGTTCAGGAACCTCGGTCACCGCTAGCGAGCCGGCCCTGCCGGGCACAACAGTCAGCGCGCGCATGACGGCTCCAGGGAAGAGTGCAGGGACAGGTGCCGGGCCGTATTGACCAGACCGACGTGGCTGAATGCCTGCGGGGTGTTGCCGAGCTGGCGCCCGGCGCGGGTGTCGTACTCCTCGCTCAACAGGCCCAGGTCGTTGCGCAACCCGAGCAGCCGCTCGAACAGCGCACGCGCCTCGCGCTCCCGGCCGATCCCGTGCAGCGCGTCGGCGAGCCAGAACGAGCACAGCAGGAAAGCGCCTTCCGCACCGGGCAGACCGTCGACTCCACCATCGGCGCTGGGCCAATACCTGAGCAGAAAACCGTCCTCTGACAGTTCCCGCTGGACGGCCTCGACGGTGCCGATC
>JBOHFU010001029.1:0-1447 GCA_050699675.1 Pseudonocardiaceae bacterium | reverse complement strand
CGGCGGCGGCTGTGCTCACCATGGGATTGTTGATACTCGGCTACGGCCACCGCACCGGCCGGATCCCGATACTGCGAAGGCTGGCCACCGAGACTGAGCGCTGGTCGTTCAGCGCGGGGCAGCCTGGCTGGGTCGAACTGCCCTCGACCTTGGGGCTGATCTCGCTGGTCACCGCGGCGCTCGGGCTGTACTGGGACGTCTCAGTGCACATCGCCGACGGCCGCGACATCGGCCCACTGGGCAACATCGCGCACTACCCGATCATGTTCGGACTGTTCGGCGTCTTCGCCTCGGGTGTGCTGGCCATGGTGCTGCCTGTGGGGGAGCGCCCCGGCCCGGCCGCAGTGCGGATCACTCGTGACTGGTACGCGCCAGTCGGCGGGGTGCTGTTAGCCGGCGCGGGGTTCTTCGCGCTGCTGGGCTTTCCGCTCGACGACGTCTGGCACCGCCTGTTCGGCCAGGACGTGACCCTGTGGGGCCCCACCCACCTGATGTTGATCGGCGGGGGCGGGCTGTCGCTGGTCGGCCTCGCGGTGCTCGAGCGGGAGGGCCGGATGGCCCGGGGCTACGAGGAGGTAACGCCGCTGGGACTGTTCGTTCGGCGCGGCATGATCATGGGCGGGTTGCTCATCGGGCTGTCAGTGTTCCAGGGTGAATGGGACTTCGGCGTACCCCAATTCCGGATTGTGCACCAGCCATTGCTCATCGCCATGGCCGCCGCATGCGCCCTGGTCGCCGCTCGGTTGTGGATCGGCCGGGGCGGCGCGCTGTTCGCCGTCGGCTTCTACGTCTTCGTGCGCGGCGGGATCGCGCTGATCGTCGGACCGTTCCTCATGGAACCCTTCCCCACCATCCCGTTGTACCTGGCAGAGGCGTTGTGCGTGGAGCTTGTGGCGCTGGTGCTGGCCCGCCGATCGCTGGTGTTGGGCGCCGTCAGCGGCCTGCTCATCGGGACCGTGGGCTTCGCCGCCGAGTACGCCTGGACGCAGGTGGCCTTCCGGCTGCCCTGGACCCCCGACATCCTCGCCGAGGGCACGATGATGGCGGTGGCCGGCGGCGTCGCCGGTGGGATCGCCGGGGCACTGCTGGGGCTGGCCCTGCAGGGCAGGCTGCCCCGCCCCGCCGTCGCCCGGCCGCTGTTCGCCGGGGTTCTCCTCGTACTCGGAGTCGCCGTGGCCAACGGGCTGATGACTACCGTTCCAGACGGGATACGCGCCGAGATCGCGCTCACCGAGGTGGCCAGTCCGGGCCCTGTCCGCACCGCGCAGGGCCTCGTCCGGATCACCCCGGCCGCCGCCGTCGACCAGCCTTCCTCACTGACGATCACGTCCTGGCAGGGTGGCGGCCTGTACGTCAACCATCTTGTGCCGGTCGGGGACGGCAGCTACCGGACCACCAAACCGATGCCGCTGTCAGGCGACTGGAAGACCCTCGTGCGGTTGGAGGA
>JBOHFU010001028.1:0-1448 GCA_050699675.1 Pseudonocardiaceae bacterium | reverse complement strand
CCGTGAACTCGACAGTGATGATGGTGCAGCGGGTCGTTCTGGGTGGTCTGACTCTGAACTCGACTGGCCGTGGTGCCTTGCTCTTGATCTGTCGGCTGCCCGGAACGACCCGCTGTTGTGGTGCCGACCGGTCGGCGGGGTGTGACTTCATAGGAGCCTGTGTGATCAGACTCGTCACTGTCCTGTCCGCCTACCCGGCCGGCGGTGCCGTTCCCGATCGGTCGAGCAGAAAGCGGCAGGTTCCAGGATGGCGAAGTCGAGGGTGGATGTCACGGCGTTGACCGCCGATGCGCCGGTGTTGGCGGTGGTGGGTGGGGTGGACACCCACGGGCGGGTGCACGTGGGTGCGGCGCTGGATCAGCTGGGTCGGTTGTGGGGGACCCGCAGTTTTGCGGCTACCGCGGCCGGGTATCGGGCGTTGCACCGCTGGCTGGTGGCCTTCGGGGCGCTGGTGGCGGTCGGGGTCGAGGGCACCGGCAGTTACGGCGCGGGCCTGGCCCGGGCGTTGACCGCGGCCGGGGTCGTGGTGGTGGAGGTGGATCGACCGGATCGCTCGACGCGCCGTCGGGCGGGTAAAGACGACGAGCTGGATGCGATCACCGCGGCGCGGGCGGTGGCCGCCGGGACCGCGACGGGGACCCCGAAGGCGCGCACCGGGGCGGTGGAGGCGATCCGGGCGTTGCGGGTGGCCCGCTCCGGCGCGATCAAGGCCCGTACCGCCGCCTTCAAACCAGCTCAAAGACCTCCGGTTGGGTGCCCCGGAGCCGCTGCGCGCGCAGCTGACCGGGCTGTCGCTGCCCGCGCTGGCCCGCACGGCCGCGAGCTGGCGGATGCCCGCACCGGGCGCACCCACCCGCGCCGGGGCCCGCCGCAGCGCACGGCCGGTGCACCTGCTGGCCGATCCCGGCACCACCACTCGCATCGCGATGCGCTCGATCGGGCGCCGGGTCACCGAACTGAACACCGAGATCACCGCGCTGGACACCGACCTGCGCGCCCTGGTCACCACCACCGCCCCCACCCTGACCGGCCTCTACGGCGTCGGAATCGACATCGCCGGACAACTACTGGTCACCGCCGGCGACAACCCCGACCGCCTGCACTCGCCAAGCCGCCCTAGCCCGCCTGCACTCGCCAAGCCGCCCTAGCCCGCCTGCTAGGCATCGCCCCCATCCCCGCCTCCAGCGGCACCACCACCCGACACCGGCTCCACCGCGGCGGTGACCGCGCCGGCAACGCCGCCGTGCACCGCATCGTCATCGTCCGGCTCCGCCACGACCAACGCACCCGCCACTACGTCGCCCAGCGCACCGCCCAAGGCAAACCCAAACCAATGATCATCCGCAGTCTGAAACGCTACCTCGTCCGCGAGATCTACCGCGCCCTCAACACCGACCTCAACAACCTCACATCCACCCCCATCGCCGCTTGACTTCTATAGGAGCATC
>JBOHFU010001027.1:0-1452 GCA_050699675.1 Pseudonocardiaceae bacterium | reverse complement strand
TCGGACAGGTCCTTGGAGCGCAGGTCCGGGCTCACCCCGGTCGCGCCGAGGATCTCGTGCGAGCGGGTACGGCCGATGCCGTAGATGTAGGTCAGCGCGATCTCCATCCGCTTGTCGCGGGGGAGGTCAACGCCGGAGAGTCGTGCCATGCGACGGTGTCTCCTGTCTCGTCGTCCCCAGGTCTGCTCCCCGTCCGTCCCGCACTACGACGGTGCGACCGTGCACCGGCTCGGACTCGTCGTCGGCAGGCCCCGGCCTGGTGTCCGGGGGTGATACCGATCCCGTCTGGATCGGCTGGAGCGGGGAGGTCTTCTCGTGCCGTTGGACCGGCGACATCGTGCGCTGCTCAGCCCTGGCGCTGCTTGTGGCGCTGGTTCTCGCAGATCACCATGACCACGCCGTGGCGGCGGATCACCTTGCACTTGTCGCAGATCCGCTTGACGCTCGGCTGCACCTTCACGTCATCTCTCCTGGTGCGCTACTTGTAGCGGTAGACGATGCGGCCACGGGACAGGTCGTAGGGCGAGAGCTCCACGACCACCCGGTCCTCGGGCAGGATGCGGATATAGTGCTGGCGCATCTTGCCGCTGATGTGTGCGAGAACGCGGTGACCGTTCTCCAACTCGACCCGGAACATCGCATTGGGGAGTGGTTCGACCACCTTGCCCTCGACCTCGATGGCCCCGTCCTTTTTGCCCATGTCCTCCGCGTTCCTGCTCACTGAGCCGTGCCGTCGGGTGGCGGCCTTGCCGCGACGCAGGCACCCGCCAGTTCCAAGACGTGGGGAGGCATCAGTGAGAAGTGCGGGACGCACCGCTGAGCAGGAAACCTGCTCAGATACCTGCAGACACGCTGAGAACCGGCGCGATACTCGCGCCGACAGCACAGTTTACGTCCAGGTCAGCAAGGTCTCCAAACCGGCCCCTCGCACCGCACCAGCCGCGCCCGAAACCCAGAACCACCAGGGATAGATCCGGCTCAGGGCGTCGCTGAGTCACGCAGCCAATCCAGGGTGAACTGGTGCTCGGCCGCCATCAGCTTGGCGACGTTGTCGGTGATCATCCTCTCCACCTTGCCGCCGAACAGCGGCAGCGCAACCTCAGCCGTGAGCTGGGCGCCGAGCACGGATCCGGCGGGGTCTGGCTCCAGGTGCATCGCAACGGTGATCGTTCCCGGCATCCCGTCGACCACCGCGTGCACGCTGGCGCCGGAGCTGGTCCAGGTCTCGGTACGGCGAATCATCAAGCCCTCGGGCCGCACCGAGCGGAGGAAGGATGGCAGCACATCGCTGGGGACAGCGTGGTGTAGCACGATGGTGACGCCGTGCTCGTCCTCCTCACGCGACACCAGCTCGGCCCCAGGTCCACCCACCGCGCGCAGCTTGTCGCGCAGGTAGTCCGGGTCGGTGAGCACCTCCGGGATCCGCTCTGGCGGCTCGGGGTAGTGCTGCCG
>JBOHFU010001026.1:0-1459 GCA_050699675.1 Pseudonocardiaceae bacterium | reverse complement strand
TGTCCCAGCCGTGGGAGGGGCGTTTTCGTTCGCCCCGGGCCCGGCGGACGTAGGTGACCGCGTCGTCGGTTGATAGTGCGGCGCCCGCGGTGAACGCGGCCTGGTAACCGTCGGGTCCCAGCGCCTCCCGGGTGGTGTGCTCCACGGAGGCCCAGAAGTCGGGCTCGGGAGGGAAGCGGACGATGCCGAGCCGCTGGCGGCCGGCCGCCGCAGCGCCCAGCAGCCGGGCGGCCTCTTCGAAGCTCTCCTGCGTGGCGGCAGCGGCGGCGAGCACATCGAGGCATTCCGGGATGTCGAGCGCGAGGCTCTTCGCGACCAGGCGGCTGAGCGCGTCGTGGATGTACCGTTCGGCTTCGGTGGGCTCGTCGTCGGCGAGGGCGAGACGGCCCAGCAGGCGCTCGGCGTTGGCCTGCATCCATCCGCTACCCAGCCGCCGGGACAGCTCCAGCGCCTCCTCAGCGCAGCGGTGAGCCGCATCCAGGTTCTCGTCGACTCGCTCCAGAGTGCCCAGGGCGGCAAGGTGCCAGACGAGCGCGAAGAGAGGTCCCGAGAGGCGCTCGACTTCGACGGCGGTCTCGAGGTGCCCGCGAGCCGCAAGAAGCTCACCCAGCGCCACCTCTGTTCTGGCCAGCATCTGGTAAGCCAGGCCCAAGGGTAGGCTCGCTCCGGTCTCCTGCACACGCTGGAGTGTCGTCACGGCGAGCGAGTACGCGAGCTCGGTATCGCCGCACGCAAGGTGCGTGTAAGCCATGAAGCTGTTGGCGAGACCGTTCGTGGCCGGGTCACCGACCTCGTCACTGGCGGCGATGGCACGAGCGAGCAACTCGCGGGCCTCGTCCAGGCGCCCCTGGTACATCGCTTCCCAACCCAAGCAGAACCAGTGCCTCGCGAATCCCCCCCGGTAGCCAACCCGGGTTGCGGTCGCATACGCCTCATCGAGCACTGGGCGAGCGGTGTCGAACTCGTCCTGGAAGATCCAGGCCACTGCGAGGAGCTGCGCAGCGCTGGTCCGGCACCAGTCGTCGCCGGTTTGGGTCGCCAGCTCCACGCTGCGCTCGAGTAGCGCCCGTCCGCCGGCCGGGTCGCGGTAGCTGGCCATAAACCCAAGGGCGTGATAAGCCCGTCCTTGCGTCCATAAATCACCGCAGGCCTCGCCGACCGCCAGCGCCGCCTGCGCCCACCCGTGTGCCGCCTCGTAGGCACCGGCGTGTAGTCCGAGAAGCCCGCGGCCGGCCAGCACCCGTCCACGCAGCGGCGTCGGCTCCTCACCTGCGGCGTCCAGAGCCCGGACGTAGGCGGTGTCACCCTCCCGGTAGCGGCCGGTGAACAGCCAGAACAGCGTCAGCGCGTCCACGAGTCGCAGGCCGGCGTTGGGGTCGGTCGCTGCTGCCCGCTCCTGCGCTGCGCTCAGGTTCGGCAACTCGGTGGCCAGAGTGGGCAGCACGGGGTCGTCGCGCCC
>JBOHFU010001025.1:0-1460 GCA_050699675.1 Pseudonocardiaceae bacterium | reverse complement strand
CCCCGAACATCACCAAAGCGGGCCAATCCACCGTGCCGGTGACCGCCGACCAGCCGATCACCACCGGCATGCATCCCGCGGCGCCGCCCCAGATGATGTTCTGCGCGGTGCGGCGTTTGAGCAACAGAGTGTAGATGAAGACGTAGAACAGGATCGTCGCGATCGCCAGCAACGCCGAGAGCAGGTTGGTAGTGGCCCACAGCCAGCCGAACGAGGCCACCCCCAGCACGATCCCGAAGACCAGCGCGTGGCGGATGGGCACCTCATGGGTGACCAGCGGCCGGGCCCGGGTCCGTTTCATCTGGGCGTCGATATCGGCGTCGGCGACGCAGTTCAGCGCGTTCGCGCTGCCCGCAGCCATGATGCCGCCCAGCAGGGTGGCCAGGATCAGCCACAAGGACGGCACCCCGCGGGCGGCGAGCAACATCGCCGGGATGGTGGTGACCAGGAGCAGCTCGATCACTCGCGGCTTGGTCAGGGCGAGGTAACCGCGCAGCACACCGTCGCGGTGCCGGGTGCGCGGTGCTCGCGGCACCACGGGAGCCTCGACGGCATTACTCACCGCGGCTCCTCGTCGTCGCTGATCAGGCATGATCGGGGGGTTGGGTACGTGAATGCCGATGGTAATCGCGTGGCGTGCGTCACCCGGGGTGGGGGCGGTGCGGCAGTTTCGGATCGCGAGCTGGCGTCTTCTCGCTAGGGTGGGAGGTCAAGAGGCTGGCCCGCGCAGGCCCCCCTCACCACGGCCGCCGAACCGAGCACAGTCAGGAGCACGAGTGTGTCCGTCATCGATGATCTGACCCGGCTCACCACCCCCCGGGTGCCCGACGACTGGACCGATGTGGACACCCGCGCGGTGGACACCATCCGGGTTCTCGCCGCCGACGCTGTACAGCGCGTCGGCAGTGGCCACCCGGGCACCGCCATGAGCCTCGCCCCCCTGGCATACACACTGTTCCAGCGAGTGTTGCGGCACGACCCCACCGACCCGGCCTGGACCGGCCGGGACCGGTTCGTGCTGTCCTGCGGGCACTCCAGCCTCACCCTGTATCTGCAGCTGTACCTGTGCGGCTACGGGCTGGAGCTGGAGGATATCGAGCAGCTGCGCACCTGGGGCTCCAAGACGCCGGGACACCCCGAGTTCGGGCACACCGTCGGTGTGGAGATCACCACCGGTCCGCTTGGTCAAGGCTTGGGCGCTGCGGTCGGGATGGCCATGGCAGCTCGCCGGGAGCGCGGCCTGTTCGATTCCGACACCCCGCTGGGTGAGAGCCCCTTCGACCACCACATCTACGTGATCGCCTCCGACGGCGACATCCAAGAGGGCGTGACCTCCGAGGCCTCCTCGCTGGCCGGCACCCAGGAGCTCGGCAACCTCGTGGTGTTCTACGACGCCAACGAGATCTCCATCGAGGACGACACCGCGATCGCGCTGTCGGAGAACACCGCCGCGCGCTATG
>JBOHFU010001024.1:0-1462 GCA_050699675.1 Pseudonocardiaceae bacterium | reverse complement strand
GCGCGCAGCGGGCCACGCTGGCGCGGGCTGGGGGAAGCTGTGACCAGCGCGGTGATCACTGCCTCGGTGGCTTCCCGCAGCTGCGCCGGTTCGCACAGGTGCTCGGCAAGCTGCCCGGCCAGGCCGAGTACCCAGCCGGTGACCGTGCGAGGCACCTTCCCGTCCAGGTCGAGATCGGGTTCCCAGCTGGCGGTGACCCGGTGCGCAAGCTGCCACGCGCCGGTCTCGGTGAGCAGCCGGGCCCCCGGGTCGGTGGGCAGCCGCAGCGCGTGCTCGGCAACCAGCCGACCGGCGTAGGCGTGGTAGGTCAACACAGTGGCCTCACCAGCCAGCACCGCTGCCCGGCGCGCTCCGGTCGGGTCCAACCGATCCAGTACCCCCGAGCCGACGAGGCGGCGCAGCCGGGCCCGGACCCGCTCGGCGAGCTGCTGGGCCGCCTTGCGGGTGAAGGTCAGGCCGAGTACGCCCTCGGGGGTGACATACCCGTTGGCGACCAGCCACACCACCCGGGCCGCCATCGTCTCGGTCTTGCCCGATCCAGCGCCGGCGACCACGAGGGTGGGAGCGTGGGGGTCGGCGGCGATGACATCGGCCTGCTCCGCGGTGGGTGACGCGATGCCGAGTTCCGCAGCAAGCTCGACGGGCCCGATGGCCGCGGCGCCCACCGTCATCCGGTCACCTGCCGGCCGGAGTCGTGCAGCGGGCACGCGATCCGCGAGGGGCACCGCTCACAATCACCGTTGTCGATGGCGACGAACTCGGGCCCCGCGGTACGCCGGGCGGCCTCGCGCACGACGTCGCCCCAGCGCACCAGGGCCGGTCCGTCCAATGGCCGCTGGTCGCGCTGCACCGCCGCCGCCGTGCGCGCGGAGACCTGGACGATACGAGCCCCACCGGGTTCAGCCGCCAAGCCGTGTTCGGTGAAGGCACCGTGCGCGGCGGCAAGCTGGTAGGTGGCCAGCTGCGCGTGCTCCTGCGCGGCCTGCTTGCTGACCGGCGTCTTGCTGCTCTTCACGTCGACGATCACCGGACGGCCCTGACGGTCGCGCTCCAGCCGGTCCACCCGCCCGCGCAACAGCACGGCAGCGGCGCCAGTATCGTCCTCAGCAGGGGGAAGCCGTACCTCGACCTCCTGCTCGCAGCCGACCTCGGTGAGCTCGCTGCGGCTGTCGCGCCACCAGTGGCGGAACATCGCCACCATCTGGCGCACCCGCCGCTGCTCGGCGCGGGAGTACCACGGGGCACCCGCGTCGACGCCGGTCCAGGCGTCGGCCAAAGCCTGCTCCAGCTGCTCATCGGTGGCGCCGGCCGCCGCGGCCGCAACCAGCCCGTGCACCAGCGATCCGGTGACCGCGGGCAGGGCTGCGACATCCTCGCCACCGTGCCGGGTGAGCAGCCATCGCAGCGGGCAGCTCGACACCAGCTCGACCAGCGACGGCGACACCCGGGCCAGCTCGCCCTG
>JBOHFU010001023.1:0-1466 GCA_050699675.1 Pseudonocardiaceae bacterium | reverse complement strand
CCACCGGCGTGCCGGCCCTGGTCGGCGCCTCGACCCTGCGCAGCCCGGTGGCCCAGGCGTCGTAGCGCTGCAGCGCCCGGTCCAGCGGCGCCACCTTGCGTAAGCCGCAGCACAGGTCGGGGTTGCGGTCATGCAGCTTGGGCCCATTCGAGGCATCCTGCTGGGCGACGGTCTGCAGGGGTGTCAGGGTGATCAGGTTCACCTCGTAGGTCGCCGCGATGGCGTCCCGGGTGCCCAACGTCTCGGCGAAGTGGTACCCGGTGTCCAGGAACAGCACGTCGACGCCCGGCGCGACCTGCGACACCAGGTGCACCAGCACCGCATCCTGCATCGAGGACGCCACCGCGAACCGGGCGCCGAACGTCCGCACCGCCCAGCGCACGATCTCGTCGGCCGGAGCGGACTCCAGTTCACGCCCGGCTCGCTGCGCCAGCTGTTCCAGGTGGACGGTCACCGCGTTACCTCCCGGGTCGGGACGACCAGTCCCACCGTGCTGCCCGGGGCGACCAGCCCCACCATATGCACGACGAACACCCGCTGGCAGTCCGCGCAACGCCACGCTGCGTGCGGCTCTTCCTCGGGTCGCAGGTCCTCATCGCCGCAGTACGGGCAGTAGAACGGAACCGCCCTGGCCTCCGTCATCGCAGCGCGTCCTCGTCGGCGCGGGCCACCCACTGCGCGAACCGCTCACCGGGCTCGTGCTGCTCGGCATAGCCGCGAACGACCCGCTCCACGTAGTCAGCGAGCTCGGCGGAGGTCACCTTGTGCCCGCGCAGCTTGCGACCGAACCCGCTGTCCAGCCCGAGCCCGCCGCCCAGATGCACCTGGAAGCCCTCGACCTGGTTGCCGGCCGCGTCGGTGACCAGCTGACCTTTGAGCCCGATGTCGGCGACCTGGATCCGGGCGCAGGAGTTCGGGCAACCGTTGAGGTGCACCGAAACCGGGGTGTCCAAGGTGGATTGGAGGTCGGCGAGGCGCTGCTCCAACTCGGCGACCACAGTGATGGCCCGGTTCTTGGTCTCCACGATGGCCAGCTTGCAGAACTCGATACCGGTGCAGGCCATCACCGAGCGTCGCCACGGCGTGGGGTCGGAGCGCAGCCCGAGCCTGCCCAGCTCGGTGACCAGACCGTCCACTTCAGACGTGGCGACGTCGAGCACGACGAGTTTCTGGTAGGGGGTCAAGCGCACCCGGGCGGATCCGGCCCGCTCGACGGCCTTGGCCACGTCGACCAGCGTGGAGCCCGAGACCCGCCCGGCCACCGGCGCGACGCCGATGTAGTACTTGCCGTCCTGCTGGCGGTGCACGCCGATGTGGTCGATCGGCGCGGGCGGCGGCTGCGGGGCCGGGCCGTCGATGAGCTGGCGGTGCAGGTACTCGGTCTGCAGCACCTCGCGGAAGCGCTCCGCGCCCCAGTCGGCGATGAGGAACTTGATCCGGGCGCGGTGGCGCAGCCGCCGGTAGCC
>JBOHFU010001022.1:0-1466 GCA_050699675.1 Pseudonocardiaceae bacterium | reverse complement strand
CTGCTGCTGCTGTGCCTGTCCGGCGGCGCGATCGTGGGACTGCCGCTCTCCGGGCGGATCGTGCACCGGCTCGGCCCGGCCCGCGCTGTGCTGGCTGCCTCGTTGACGGTCACGGCGGGGCTACTCCCGCTGGCCGCCGGGCTGCAGAGTGGCGATGTTGGTCCGGCGGCGGTCGGCTTCGTGCTCATCGGGCTCGGAATCGGGATATGGGACGTCGCGATGAACGTTGCGGGCGCCGACGTCGAGCAGCGGCTCGGCCGATCCCTGATGCCGCGGCTGCACGCCGCGTTCAGTCTCGGCACGGTGGCAGGGGCCGGCGTGGGGGCGGCTTCGGCAGCCGCGGGTGTGCCGCTGGCCGTGCAGGTACTCGTCGTCGCGGCGCTCGTGCCCGCGTCGATGGCCGTTGCGGTCCGCTTCTTCTTGCCCGTGCACCACGACGCCGCGCAGAATGCGTCCGGCGGCTGCGGGGTGCTGGCGGCCTGGTGCGAGCCGAGGACGCTGCTGATCGGATTACTGGTGCTCGGGTTCGCCTTCATCGAGGGCTCGGCCAACGACTGGATCGCCGTGGCGATGGTCGACGGCTACGGCACCAGCGAGGCCGTCGGCGCGGTCGGCTTCGGCCTGTTCGTCTCGGCGATGACCGTCGGGCGGCTGATCGGGGGCTCGGCTCTGGAACGGCTCGGCCGCGTCGCCTTACTGCGAGCGACCGCAGTCACCACCGCGGCCGGCTTGCTTCTCGTCGTGTTGGGCGGCAGCACCGCGTTGGCGCTGGCCGGGGCCGCGCTGTGGGGCCTCGGGGCGTCGCTGGGATTTCCGGTCGGGATCAGTGCGGCCGCCGACGACCCCGTCAGGGCCGCCGCCCGGGTCTCCGTCGTGAGCTCGATCGGCTACACAGCGTTCCTAGCCGGTCCGCCGCTCATCGGTCTGCTGGCGGAGGCCGCAGGGATCCTGCGAGCGCTGCTGATCGTGCTCGGCGCGCTCGCGCTCGGCTTGCTGACGTCAGGTGCATCGCGACCGCTCGGCGCGGCGGCCGAGGAGCCCACCACCCGCCGCGACGGTACCTCCAGGCCGTAAGCCGGCCAGGGCGGCGCCTCCGTTGCTGTGTGGGTAAGGTGTCGCGCGGTAGCCAGAAGGCAACCGTGAGTAACGGGCCGCAACCAGGGCCCGACAGCCGCATCACTGACACACCGGTGCTGCACAAGGTGCTATCAACTGCGGAAACGCTTTCAGTGAAAGGTGACGTCATGGCGCCTAGACGGCAGCGTTTATCTCAGCGCCGCAAAACTGTCGGGTTGACTCAAGAGTCACTCGCTCAACGCCTGGGAGTAGAACGCTCCACCGTCGTCCGATGGGAGGCCGGAGACACCAAACCGCTCCCGTCGATACGACCAAAAGTGGCCCGCGCCCTGCGAGTATCAACAGATCAGCTCGCCGAGCTACTCAGCGAGTCCGAAAATGCCGGTATG
>JBOHFU010001021.1:0-1467 GCA_050699675.1 Pseudonocardiaceae bacterium | reverse complement strand
CCCCTCCGGCAAAGCCGCATCCAGCTGGGCACGGACCAGCTCGGGATCGACGTGGTCAACGAGCTGGATCTCGAGGTACTCCGCCTCGCTGGCCACCCCGGTGGGCGCCGCACCCACCCAGGAGACCTTCGGATGCGGGCTGTACCCCTGCGAGTAGGCCATCGGCAGACCGGCCCGCCGTAGCGCCCGCTCGAAGGCTCTGGCAACGTCGCGGTGCGAGGTGAACCGCAGCTTGCCACGCTTGGCGTAGCGCAGCCGCACCTTGCAGACCGGGGCGGCGGAGGGGTTGGGGCGCATCGAAGCCTCTCGTGAGCGGGTAACAGTGTTCTAGCACGTAATGCCACTCACAACCGGCCACTCACGGCTGGCCACTCACGACCGGCTTGTCACCCCCCGGCAAACCTCACTACGGTCAGGCGACCAGTCCGCCTGTCCATCTGGAGGCTGCGGGTGTTGCTCCGTCTGCTGCGGATTGCCGCGGTCGCCGGAGCTGTGCTCGCGATGCCCGGGTCGCCGACCCCCGTCATCGCCCACGCCGCACCCACGCTGCCGGCCTGTTCCGCGGCTGGCCCGCTGCTGCGTTATGTCGCGCTGTTCGACGTCGAGACTCCAGAACCGCAAGCGGCGCAGGCGATCCGAGCGGCCTGCGGCACCAGCATCGCCTATTACCCGCAGATCGGGGTCGCGGTCGCCACCTCCGCTGAGCCGGGGTTCGCCGCCCGATTCGGTGCCGCCCGCGCCTACAGCGCGCAGGCCGAGGCGCTCGCCGCGCCGCAGCGGGCGCCGCTCACCAACCCGAAAGAGGACGACACAACCGTCCCACGCACCGCGGATCGGCTTCCCGCGGCGGCGCAGACGTTGAGCATCGACCGTTCAGCCAAGCAGTGGGGCATGGAGCTGATCCATGCCCCACAGGCCAGGTCGATCAACCGGGGCAGCCCAGAGGTGCTCGTCGGGGTGCTGGACTCCGGAGTCGACGCGACGCACCCAGACCTGGCCGCCGCTGTCGACCCCGCCCGCTCGGCGGGCTGCTTGTCCGGCAAGCCCGACCAGGCGCCCGATGCGTGGAGCCCGCGTACCTCTGTGCACGGCACCCACGTGGCCGGCACGATCGCGGCGGCCGACGATGAGCGTGGCGTCACCGGGGTGGCGCCCGGAGTTCGGCTGGCATCGGTGAAGGTCGTGGACGACGACGAGTTCATCTACCCCGAGTACGCCGTCTGTGGCTTCATGTGGGCCGCCCGGCAGCACATGCGGATCGCCACTAGCAGCTTCTTCGTCGACCCGTGGTTGCTGACCTGCTCCAATGTGCCAGGTCAGGCGGTGGCCCACGAGGCCGTCCGGCGTGCGGTTCAGTACGCAACGGCCCATGGGGTGCTCAGCGTCGCCGCCGCCGGCAATGAGCGGATGGACCTGGCTGATCCCCGGCAAGACGTGCGCAGCCCGAACAACGCACCTGACCCGCAG
>JBOHFU010001020.1:0-1468 GCA_050699675.1 Pseudonocardiaceae bacterium | reverse complement strand
CCGAACCCCGGTGGCGCAGGAGGAAGGAGCTGATCGTGTCCGCAACCGCTCACCCCACGACCTCGGGGTTGGTCTCCCGCGCCGGCAGCGGAGCGCTCGCCGGGATCGCCGGGGGCGTTGTGTTCGGAATGCTCATGGCCATGATGGGCATGCTGCCCATGGTCGGCATGCTCATCGGCGTCGACAACGCGTTCGTCGGCTTCCTGGTGCACCTGGTCAACTCGGCGATCATCGGCGCCGTCTTCGGCGTGCTCGCCTACGGAATCGCCGGCAAGATCGGTCCCGTGCTGGGCGCCGGCATGGGCTACGGCGTCATCTGGTGGGTCCTCGGCGCCCTGCTGATCATGCCGCTGTGGCTGAGCGGCACCGCCGACCCCATGATGAAAGACATGGTCTTCAAGATCGGCAGCGACCAGTGGCTGAGCCTGATGGGCCACGTCATCTTCGGTCTGATCACCGCCGCGGTGCTGTACGGACTGCGGCGCCGCGCCCACTCGTGACGACCGACAGTGGCCAGTCGACGGGTCGGCCGGTCCTGCGGATCTACGTCGCCCCCGGCTGCGCCGGCTGCCGCACCGCCCTCACCCTCGCCGAGGCGGCGCGGCAGACCCGACCCGACCACCCCGTCGAAGTGATCGACCTGGCCGACCAACCCGATCAGCCGCTACCGCCAGGCGTGCTCGGCACACCGACCTACCTGCTGGACGACGAGGTGATCTCGCTCGGCAACCCGGACCTGAACGAGTTGCTGTCCCGGCTGGACAGCGCCGCGCCCACGGGTGACGATGACCGACCTGATGCCGCCAGCAGAACATCCGGCCGACGAGCTCTACTGCCTGGCCGAGGTCGACCTGTTCCGCGACCTGTCCCGCCGCGAGATGGCCGCGCTGGGCGCCCACACCCCGCTGCGCACCGTCGCGGCGGGACAGGTCGTGTACAACCCACTGCAGCCCACCCCGGTGCTGTTCATCATCAAGCGCGGCCGAATCCGCCTCTACCGGATCGCCCCGGACGGCCGCAGCGTCACCACCGCCGTCCTCGGACCCGGCGTCGTGC
Organism: Pseudonocardiaceae bacterium; assembly: GCA_050699675.1. Classification (GTDB taxonomy): domain Bacteria; phylum Actinomycetota; class Actinomycetes; order Mycobacteriales; family Pseudonocardiaceae. The sequence continues at coordinate 412 of JBOHFU010001020.1, read as the reverse complement.
TCGGCGAGATGGACCTGCTCGGCCTGCGCATGCGCGCCACCTGGGCCGAAGCCCTCGAAGCGACCGAGCTGTGCCTGATGAGCCGCACCGACGTCCAACAGCTGCTGTTCACCGACCCCCGCATCGCGCTACGCATCGCCGAACAGCTCTCCGCCCGCATCGCCGACCTCGAAGACCGCCTCACCGACCTGACCTGCAAAGCCCTCGCCGAACGCCTCGCCGCCACCCTCTGCCAACTCGCCCGGCACACCCCCGACGAACCCATCCGGCTCACCCACCAGCAACTCGCCGCCCTCGTCGGAGCCACCCGCGAACGCACCACCACCGCCCTCGGCGAACTCGCCAAACACGACCTCATCCAGCTCCGCCGAGGCAAGATCGTCGTCCACGACCAGACCCGGCTGGCCGCGCT
>JBOHFU010001019.1:0-1468 GCA_050699675.1 Pseudonocardiaceae bacterium | reverse complement strand
GCAACAGCCCGGCGTCTTCCAACACGGTTAGCGGATGCTGCAGCGCGTCATCTCGCCGGCCGACGAAGCGGGCGATGGCGCCGCGTGTCTGGTGACCCTCTGCGACGGCGGCCAGAACTGAGTGATAAAGCGCCTTGTCCCGCAGCGAGGGCTCCTCCGCCAGCAGATACCTGGCCTCCTTGAACAGCGGGCTCGCCGGGTTGAGCACGGTACGGACCACCCAGGCGTCGAAGTCGTCAGCCGCTGCGGGCGCGTCGCCGGCGGTGTACTCACGGCCGTAGGCGGGCGTGCCGCCCACGATGGAATGCACGCGAACGGCGAGATGTGGATCGTCGATTCCCCAGAACTCTGCGGCAGCCCGGTAGTCGAAGGTGGACACGGTGAGGTCGAGACCCGCCCGGCCACGCAGCGGGGCCGAACCGGACAGCAATCCGCCCATGAATGTCATCGACGAGCCGCACAGCACCAGCCGCGCCCGGGAACTCGTGCGAGCCGTCCGCCGGGGCCCAAGGGCTTTCTGCAGGATCGACGGCAGCGCCGGGCTCGACGCACAGAGATACGGAAACTCGTCGAGGACGACCAGCGCAGGTGCTTCCCGTCCGAGCGCAAGCAGCAGGTCCATCGCCTGCTCCCAATCTCGAAGCGACGGCGCTGCTGGCATGTTCAGGTACTGGGCGACCGCCTCGGCCAGCTGCCGCAGCGACTCCGCCTGGGTGGCCTCGGTGGCCACGAAGTAGAACCCACCTGTCACCGAACACAGTGCTTCAAGCAGGTAAGACTTGCCCTGCCGGCGACGCCCGGACACCACCCCAAGCGTGGCGCCCGGTGAGGCGTCGGCGCAGAACCGGACCAGCGCCTCCCACTCCCAGGCACGGTCGAACATGTCCGGTGGCCGGAGGATCGAGCTCACGCCTGCAACCGTACTACCGACAGCACAGAAGATGTAACTGTACTTCCAGTAACTACGATACCATCAAGGGCTCCTCCCGTGGCAGCAGGTGCCACTGCTGCAGGTGAGCGATCACTCACTCCTGGAGGTGTCGTCCTCGTCGTGAACGCCGGGATTGCGGGATTCGCGATTGCGCTCGGCAACCCACTCCCGTACCTCCACCAGACTGGGCTCTCGCCCTACACCGGTGAACAACTGCCACCACACCACGTCCAAACTCTGGTCCATCGCGAAGCGCGCAGCGCAAAACACCGTGCACCGCGGTCGCCGGAATCGCCAATTCCATCGCATCCAGCCACAGAAACCGCACTGGCCTCGCGTGTTGATGTGGTGCTGCCGGATCAGCATGACCACGATGGTCAGGAGCCGGACGGTGTGCTCGATCATCGCTGCTGATTCGAGTGGCTTATCACCGCTAAGCCTCTCAGCCAAGTACTCCAGCTGTTCTCGCAGCAACCTCTGGCGGGCCTTCCACACCGTGCTCACGGCGCCACGTGGTGTGTCGCATCAGGGATGTCT
>JBOHFU010001018.1:0-1469 GCA_050699675.1 Pseudonocardiaceae bacterium | reverse complement strand
CTGCGGCGCTGAAGGAACGATCCGCGAAATGGCAGCACACTCTCAATGACGGCGTCACCGACCTCAACGCCGACATCGACTTCGACCTGCGGGACCGGATGCGCGAGATCGTCCGGTTGGCCGAGGAAGAAGTGGATCGCAGCGGCGACCCCAAGAAGACCTGGGACCAGCTCTCGACCTGGGTCGAGCAGGAGGTGTCCTCGGCGGCCTCGGCGAACCTGGTGTGGGCGACCCAGCGGGCGCGATGGCTGGCCACCCAGGTCGCCGACCACTTCTCCGAGGAGGAAGACCGGTTACTGCCCAAGCTGCGCACCGAGGTCGCCGATGCACTGGGTGAGGTGCGAGCCATGCAGCTGCGCGAGGGCGAATCGTTCGGCGTCGGGCGCAAGGCGCTGACCGGGCTGCGGGGCGGTTACGTCGGGGTCCTGATGTTCGGGATGCTGGGCACCCTCGTCGGGCTGTCGCTCATCAACCCGTTCTCGGTGGGTGCGGGCCTGCTGCTGGGCGGCAAGACCATCACCGATGAGCGTCGCCGTATCGTCAGCCGACGGCAGAACGACGCGAAGGTGGCGGTTCGCCGGTACATCGACGATGTGATCTTCCAGGCGAGCAAGGAGACCCGGGACATGCTCCGGCGGGTACAGCGTGACCTGCGGGACCATTTCACTACCCTGGCCGAGGAGACGAACCGGTCGCTGACCGACTCGCTGCGGGCCGCCGAGAAATCGGTGAAGACGTCCAAGGGAGATCGGGAACGCCGCCTGGCCGAGATCAAATCTGAACTGGAGCGCCTGGAAACGCTGCAGCAGAAGGTCCGCACGCTGCTGCCCCAGCAGGATCCGACGCAGGCGAATCCTGCGTCGGCTCGATGAGCGGTCTGCTGCAGGTGGGAAGTCAGCGCAGCCTGTCTGTGACGGTCCGCGGCGTGCTCCGCCGGGCGATAGAGGTTTACCGCGACCAACCGCAGACCGCGCAGTGGCTGCGCCAACAGCTGGACAGACTCGATGAGCCGCTGCGTGTCGCGATTGCAGGCAAGGTCAAGGCCGGCAAGTCGACACTGCTCAACGCCCTGGTCGGGGAGCAGATCGCGCCGACCGACGCCGGGGAGTGCACCCGGGTCGTCACCTGGTACTGCGACGGGCACAGTCCCAAGGTCGTGATGCATCCCAGGGAGGGTCCGCCCACCCCGCTACCGGTCAACCGGCAGGACGGAGCGCTCACCATCGATCTGCAGGGCACCCCCGCCGAGGCGCTGAACCGCCTGGTGGTGCACTGGCCCTCGCAGAGCCTGCGCACCGCCACCTTGATCGACACGCCGGGTATCGCGTCGATGTCCACCGAGACCTCGCAGCGCACTCTCACCTTCCTCACCCCGGAGGACAACTCTCCCGCCGAGGCCGACGCGGTGATCTACCTGATGCGTCACCTGCACGCCACCGACGCCGCGTTCCTGGAATCCTTCCGTGACC
>JBOHFU010001017.1:0-1474 GCA_050699675.1 Pseudonocardiaceae bacterium | reverse complement strand
CGCACTGTCAGGCAGCGTTCGTTTGGGCTCAGCCAACCGCGTGAGCCCCGCTGTTCACCGCGTCGGCGAAGCGCGCGAGTTTGTTCGGGTCGAGGTCGAATGCCGAGTCCCGCAGCCCGGAGCAGACGTCCAGCCCGAACGGGCGCACCGTCGTCAGCGCTTCGGTCGCGTTGTCCGGGTCCAGCCCGCCGGCCAAGAAGACGGGGACGCCGAGCCGCGTGCGGATCCGTGCGCTGATGGCCCAGTTATGCCGGCGCCCGGTGCCACCCAGCTCCTTGGTCGCGAGATTCGGGTTGCCTGAGTCGAGCAGGATCGCGTGCGCCCACCGCGCGGCGCGCTCGGCCATTTCGATGGCGTCCTCGCCGGTGACGTGGATGACCTGCACGAGACGAATACCAGGGAGCGCGGAGCGCAGCTGCGCGAGGCCGTCGGGAGGCAGGTCATCGACGATCTGCAGGACGCTGGTGCGGGCCGCGCTGTGCTGCTCGATGATCGTGTCGATCTCCTGTTGAGAGGTCAGCAGGAAGGTGTCAACTCCCGGTGGTACGCGGGCGGCGATCTCAGCGATCTGATCATCGGCAATCACCCCGGGTCCGCTGGGCATGCGTGAGACCAACCCGAGGGCCGCCGCGCCGGCATCGATCGCGGCTTGCGCCTCATCAAGGTTGCGGATGCAGCACACCTTGAATCTCGGCCGGTCCGTCGGTTGCACATACCTGACGCTAGCGTGGGTCCGGCGCCCGAACGGACATCGCTGCTCTCCTCGTCGGCGGCTGGTGAGTCCGGTTTCAAGATGGGGGGCCGTCAGCCTTGTGTGCGCGGCGATCGAGTGCCTTACGCGCAGCCTCGCCGGGGAGGTCGGGCGCCGGGGCAGCCTGCTGTTGCCGAGTTCGACCTCAGAGCTGTCCAGGGCAGGTCTAGCAGCTCTGCTGTCGAACTCGGCGCACTGAGAGTGCTCAAGATCTGGCCACCCCACACCGTTCCATGATCCACGGGACAGAGCTCCTGGGAGCTTGCGCCCGCGGCGGACAAGATCCCGACCTGGGTCAGTCGCGTAGGGACTCCCGCAGATCGTCGGCGCGGGCGAGGTCGTCGCGCAGCGTGGCGTGCTCCGCGTCGGTGAGCTCGACTCCGGCCGCGTCGTCGAGCAGCCGCGCGGCCAGCTCCCCGTCGCCCAGCTGGTCGGCGAGGTCAGCACGCAGGATCAGAGCGCGCACGCGCTCGGCGGTCGAGGCCGGGGATTCCCGCTGCAGCGCGCGGTCGAGGATCTTCGCGCCCTGGGCGGGCTCACCCTTGGAGATGCCAAGCATCCAGGCGTTGTGCAGTGCTCTGGCAAACGGCTCCTCCGGCGCCGGGGCGTGGTGCAGGCTCTCGCCGGTGGGCTGGCCGATCCGGATGCAGTTGCCGCCGGGGTCGGTCATCAGGAACTGGCGGACGCCGTAGGAGGTGTCCTTGATCTGGCCGATCCGCGGGA
>JBOHFU010001016.1:0-1475 GCA_050699675.1 Pseudonocardiaceae bacterium | reverse complement strand
TACGGGGCCGGCGACGACGCGGTCGCCTTCTTCGACTTTTTCGCCCATCCGCCCGAGGACTTCGAGCCCCGCGCGTTGGCTGTTCTCGGCGAGGGACTTGCCGCAGGCGACTCACCTGTGCTGGCTCGCCGGGCGACCCGGCTCCTGCAAGCATATGAGCTGTCCTTCTGGGACGCGCTCACGGAAGGACTGTGATGAGTGGACTTAGCGCAGACCTACGCGCCGCCGCGGGCGAGATCTGGGACGCCCAGCACCGCCACCCGTTCGTGCGCGGGATCGGGGATGGCACGCTTGACCTGGAGCGCTTCCGCTTCTGGATCCGGCAGGACTACCTGTTTTTGATCGAGTACTCCCGCCTGCTGGCATTGGCCGCCGCGCGCGCTCCGGACTTGGACACCATGAGGCGGTTCGCAGATCTCGTGCACGAGACGCTGCACGAGGAGATGGACCTGCACCGTTCCTACTCCGCTGATCTCGGCATTTCATTGGCAGAGCTCGAGCGGGAAAAGATGGCGCCGACCACCCGCGGCTACACCGATTTCATGCTGCGCACCGCCACCGTCGGCGACTTCGCCGAGCTTGTCGCGGCTCTGCTGCCCTGCATGTGGGGCTTCAACGAGATTGGGTGCCGCCTTGCTGAACGCGGACTGCCCAACGCCGAACATTACGCACGCTGGGTCGAGATGTACGCCTCGGATGAGTTCACTACGCTGGTTGACTGGCTACGCGAGCTGACCGACCGGATCAGCACGAACCTGCCCGGTGCGTCTTGGGACAGGATGCGCGACGTCTTCCTCACGAGCAGCCGCTACGAGCTCTCCTTCTGGGAGATGGCGTGGACGTTGGAGACCTGGCCACAGCTCAGCTCGTGACAACGCCCGCGATCGTACCGACTACTGCCGTTGTGGGTGCGGCTCCACCCCTTGTCATACAGCTTCACCATCGATGACCACGGGGTTTTCAGGTCCGTGTCGAGCCTCACCGTTGTATCTAGGGAGGGCGCAGCCGCCTCCTAGTTCTCGTCGTGCCGGGGATGAAGTGGGGTTTTGCTACGCCGCGTGAGCCTCGACGACCCGGCGATGGTGGCACTGGCGACACGGGATGCCGTCGTCACGGCCCAGAACGCGGGGAGTCGGTATGGAGGCAACCACACGTAGCGAGCCGTGGGACCGAGCGTATCTGCCTGGCCGGTTCGTCCCGGCCGTGGAACTCTACCTCGACGAGTACGCGCGGCGGTCGGCCCTGGCCCGCCACGAGCTGGCCTGGCGCGAAGTACCGTACGGACCCGATCCCGCCGAGCGACTGCACTTCTTTCCCGCGCCGGAACCGGATTCACCGCTGGTGGTGTTCGTGCACGGCGGCTACTGGCAGCAGTTGACCGAGGCGGACTCGTCGTTCGCCGGGCGCGACGTCGTGGCTGCTGGCGCGGCCTACGCCGCACTCGGCTATGGGCTGGCTCCACGGGTGCGGCTCGA
>JBOHFU010001015.1:0-1475 GCA_050699675.1 Pseudonocardiaceae bacterium | reverse complement strand
GTGGCACCGTTCGCGGTGGTCGCCCCGGTGATCGGCCCGCTCCTGGACCGGCTGCAGCACGGCAGGCGGGTGGCGATGGCGCTGTCATTCGTCGGCCGCGCTCTGCTGCTGGTCGTGATGGCCACACACGTCAACGACTGGCTGCTCTACCCGGCCGCGCTGGGCTTCATGGTACTGGCCAAGTCCTTCGGAGTGCTCAAGGCGGCGGTGACCCCACGACTGCTCCCGCCGCAGATCACCCTGGTGAAGGTCAACTCGCGGCTCACGGTGTTCGGGCTGGTCGCCGGGGGGGTATCGGGGGCCCTCACCGCCGGGGTGGCGGCGCTGACCGGATCGCCGGGAGCGCTGTTGTTCACCGCGGTGGTCTGCCTGGCCGGGGCAGCCCTGTGCCTCCTCATCCCGTCCTGGGTAGAGGTGACCGAGGGTGAGGTGCCGGCCTCGCTGGGGACCGAGACCACCGGCACCGCGACCCGGCGCCGGCAGCCGATGGGTCGTCACGTGGTCGTCGCGCTGTGGGGCAACGGGACCGCGCGGGTGCTCACCGGGTTCCTCACGCTGTTCGTGGCATTCGCGGTGAAGGCGCAGGCCGAGGGCTCGCCAGGGCGGCAGCTACTGCTGCTTGGCATCGTCGGGGCGGTCGCCGGGGCAGGCAGCTTCCTGGGCAATGCGGTCGGTGCCCGGATCCACTTCGGCAGACCTGATCAGGCCATTCTCAGCTGCGTGGCAGCTGGGCTCACCATGGCGGTGCTCGCCGCCTTGGTGCCCTTGATCGCCGTCGCGGCGGTCACCGCCCTGGTGGCAGCCACCGGCAGCGCGATCGCCAAGGTCTGCCTGGACTCGGTGATCCAGCGGCACATGCCGGAGGCCTCTCGCGCCTCTGCGTTCGGCCGGTCGGAGACCGTGCTCCAGCTGAGCTGGGTGTTGGGTGGCGCGCTGGGCGTGCTGCTACCACCCATCTACTGGATCGGCTTCGCCTCGGTATCGGTGCTGCTCGGCTTGGGATTGGCGCAAACCGTGCTGGCCCGGCGCGGATCGTCACTGATTCCCGGGTTCGGCGCGGGCACCCCGTTGCGCCAGCACCCGGCTACCCGCCGAGCCGACCAGCAGACCTGACGAACCTGTCGGTGTTGTAGACCCGGTGTGTCGATGCCCCGTCACGGATCCAGCTCGCGGGCGACGGCCCGCACCACCTCCGCGACCCGCTTGGTGTTGCGACGGTCGGGGTAGCGGCCGCGACGCAGGTCGGGCTGTACCCGAGACTCCAGCAACTTGATCATGTCTTCGATCAGGCCGTGCAGCTCCTCGGCCGGTCGGCGGCGGGCCTCCGCCACCGACGGCGGCGGCTCCAGCAACCGCACCGACAGGGCCTGCGGGCCGCGCCGCCCGTCGGCCAGCCCGAACTCGACCCGCTGGCCGGTCTTGAGGTCGGTCACCCCCGTTGGTAGCGCGGTCGCCCGCACGTAGACGTCGGCACC
>JBOHFU010001014.1:0-1479 GCA_050699675.1 Pseudonocardiaceae bacterium | reverse complement strand
TTACCCTTTCAGGGCCTGGCCGGAATTGTTGCACGCATACTATACACACCACACCAACACTTGCCCACATCCCACAATTAGCTGACAATATGTCAAGTGAACCAAAAACAAATAGATGAACTGGAAGAACTAAGAAGATCGACTAAACAAGCCGCAACAGCACACCGTGCTTTAGCTATAGCCCCCGCAAAACAAAACCAGCATTTTCTGCCGCGCCTTAGCAGCTAAAAAGGCGCTTTGATTGTTCAGCGTATCTACGGATACGCTTCACTCACAAAAGCGCCTTTTTAGCTTGCTAATCCATCACCACAAAAAGACAGGTTTTGTTTTGCGGGGGCTATATTCTGTTGCTCGTCAAGAATGCCGACATGAGTCTCAGTGTTTACACAATTGACCATGCTCGCAGACTCAAATACGCCTACATCAAGGGCGGCGTAGCCGCTCTTGAAGATAGGCGAATTAATGCCCGTGAGCGTGTTCTTACTCGCGCCGAGCGAGATGCGATTATTGCTGTTCTCCAAACCAAACAACCGAAGGATGTTATTGATGGCTGTAACGAGGAGTACTGGTCGACCTACCGGCTTGGTGAATACATTCACGAACGGACAGGTAAACGCTACAAATCTAAAACCAGTGAGTACCTCCTGTTCAAAGAAGCCAAGCTTACGTTTCACTTACCGGGCAAGAGCTACGAAAAAGCGGATGCTACTCGAATGGCAGCCTGGAAGAAAACCCAAGCCCATGGACGTTCAAAACTTATGCGAGCATGGCACGACAAAGATACCGTCATTCTCTGCGAGGATGAGATGGTTTTGACGAGTGCCACTACCACTCAAAAAGTATGGTTGACTCGTGGTGAATATCCACCGGTTGTCGATACCAATGGGACCAGGAAACGTCAAAGCTTCTATGGCTTCTACAATCTCAAAGACGGATCTCAGACCACCTTCATTACCGACTGGCAGAATATGTACGTTACAGTTGAGGTACTTAAAAAGCTACGGAAATGCTACCCAACCCAAAAACTGCTTCTCGTCTGGGATAATTGTGGTTGGCATAGAGGAAGTAAAGTGACTGAGTGGGTCGAAAGAGATGGCAATACTGATACACTGTACTTTCCGCCCTACACACCAGAGCTCAATCCACAAGAGCATGTCTGGAAAGCTGGCCGAAAAGCGACGACACACAACCAATACATTACCAGTATTAAAGAGACCGCCGAGCAATTCAGGCAGTATATTACAAGTCGAACATTTGACTATGAGCTATGCGGGCTACGCCCGCAAACAGTCATTGGCTAGTGGGCAAGATTAAGTGTTTTGTCTATAGTAACGGCAAAAGACTAATTGGCCCTTGCCACGTAAAATAAGCGCCGATACTAAGTAATAAAATGAATATGGTCGGCAAAATTGGAGAACGTTGCGATAAGCCTACTTTCAGATATGCATAATTTCTTATAGCTCCTATTAAGTTCATAGC
>JBOHFU010001013.1:0-1479 GCA_050699675.1 Pseudonocardiaceae bacterium | reverse complement strand
GCCTCCCGAAACCGCCGGACGAGCCGGATACTGATGACGTTGACCAGCAGTGTGACGGCGAAGAGCGTCAGGCCGACCGCGAACAGCGTGTTGAATGCCAGCGAACCGGGCGGGTTCTCACCGGTCGCGGCCTGCGCGATGTAGCCGGTCATGGTCTGTGCGCCCTGCCGGGGGTCACCGATGATCTGCGCCTGGTTGCCCGCCGCGATCGCGAGGATCATCGTCTCGCCGACCGCGCGCGAGATGCCCAGCACCACCGCGGCGATGATGCCGGACAGGGCTGCGGGGAAGACCACCTTCAGCGTGGTGGTCATCTTGTTCGCACCTAACGCGGCCGAACCCTGCCGGAGCGCGTCAGGCACAGACGACATCGCGTCCTCGGACAGCGAGGCGATCGTCGGGATGATGAAGATGCCCAGCACGATGCCGGCGGCCAGGACGCTGAACGTGCCGACCTCGATCCCGAGCAGGCCCCTCAGGAGGTCGGGCGCCACGAAGGTCAGGGCGAAGAAGCCGAGGACCACGGACGGGATTCCGGCCAGGATCTCGAGGATCGGCTTGATGATCCGGCGCACGCGTGAGCTCGCGTACTCCGACAGCAGCGCTGCTGCCCCCAGCCCCAGGGGGACGGCAACGATCAGTCCGATCGCCGTGGTCCACAGCGTCCCGACGATGAGCGGGAGGATCCCATAGCTGGGATTGGCGAACGTCGGCGTCCACCGCGTGCCGGTGAAGAAGTCGACCAGGGAGATTTCCCGGAAGAAGCCGATCGCCGGCACCACGAGCGAGATCACGATGCCGATGGTGATGACCACCGACAGGACAGCCGCGGCCTGCAGGCAGACCACGATTATCCGCTCGCCGATCCGGTTCGAGGAACTCCGCAGCATCTGCTGTCCGGCGGGAGCCTGGGGCCCACCCACACCGCGGTGGGAGCCGCCCCCGGAGGAGCGGCTCCCACCTACCGTTGTCGCACTCACTAGGTGGCTACCTCTGATCCGTCAGTGCAGAGCTGGCCCGGTCACGCTCAGGCTGCCAAGCCGTCGACCGCGGTCGCGAGCTTGGCCTTCTGCTCCTCGTTGAGCTGCACGTACTGCGCAGCCTCGGCGATCTGGTCGATCTGCCGGGCGTAGAAGTTCACGAACTCCGCCACTTCCGGCCGCTTGAAGGACTCGTTGTTCACATAAATGAACAACGGGCGGGCGAGCGGGACGTAGGTGCCGTTCTGCACGGTCGCCGCACTCGGCGAGACGCAACCCTGGCCGCCGTCGACCTGAACGGCCTTGAGTTTGCCCTGGTTTTCCTCGAAATAGGTGTAGCCGAAGTACGCGGTCGCACCCCGAGCGCCCTCCACGCCTTGCACCAGCACGTTGTCGTCCTCGGAGGCCGAGTAGTCGGTGCGCGAGGCACCCTCCTCACCGTTGATCTCGTCCGTGAAGTAGTCGAACGTGCCGGAGTCGGTACCCGGTCCGAACAGCG
>JBOHFU010001012.1:0-1479 GCA_050699675.1 Pseudonocardiaceae bacterium | reverse complement strand
TCCGGCTGCGTCGTCAATCGTCTCCTCGTAGCCCGGAATTGTCGGTGTGCCTCCGTAGAATACTGGCATGTCGATGGGTCCGGCGTGGCAGGCCAGTGACGATGAGCTGCTCGCTGAGCTGTGTGCGCTGGAAACCCGTATGCGGTCGACGTGGGCGCAGATGTTGTCGGTGGTGGCCGAGGTCGATTCCCGGGGGATCGCCGGGAAAGAGGGCTATGGCACCACGGTCGAGTTGGTCCGCGCGCTGGCGCGGGTGACCCGGGCAGAGGCTCGGGCTCGGGTCGCCGCCGCGGCTGCCGCACACCGCGGCCGCGGTAGCCGATCATGTGATCGGCTCCGCGGAGGCCGCGGTGATCCGCTCGGTGCTGGCCCGGATCCCGGGGCATATCGGCGCCGAGCGGCGGGGCGAGGTCGAGGCGGAGTTGGCTCGCCACGCCCGCACGCTGGACCCCGGGCAGCTCGCGACGCTGGGCAAACTGATCCTGGCCTACCTGAATCAGGATGGCGTAGCGCCCAAGGACATCACCGAGACCCGGCGGCGGCTGAGCTTCACCGACCGTGACGGTGGCTACGAGCTGTCCGGCTGGCTGGACCGGGAGGCCGCCGAGATCGTCCGCTGCGCGCTGAGCCCGCTGGCCGCACCCCGCCCGGTCACCGACACCGAGGTCGACCTGCGCGATTCCGCTCAGCGCGACGCCGATGCCCTGGTCGAACTGGCGGAGCGCGCCCTCGGTACCGGTGAGCTGCCCACCGAGGGCGGGGAACGTCCCCAGGTCGTGGTGACGGTTCCCTTGGCTGTGTTGCAAGGCCAGATCGGGACCGGGTCACTGAGCTTCGGGGGGCCGATCAACGCCGAGGTCGCCCGCCGCATCGCGTGCGACGCTCGGGTGATCCCGATGGTACTTGGCACCCGCGGGGAACCTCTCGACGTCGGGCGGGCATCGCATTCGGCGGACGTTGATGTTTTTGCGTCGTATCGTTCACGGATCAGTCAGCGTTGCGGGGCGAGCGCCGCGCGATCTGCCGGTACTGCTCGTGGAAATCGCGGACGCAGGTCAGCGTCGGGTAGCGGCTGACGAGTGCGGCGTTGAGATCCCGAGCGTGGGTCAAGACAGAGCCGAGCGCGCTGGTAGAGGTCAATGCTTGGCCGCCGAGGTCGGCGGCCTCGTCTGGTGAGCCTAAGTGGGCCAGCGCAATAGCCAGGTCGAGCCGGGCGATGGAGCCCTTACCGGGTGAGCTGTCGCCGGACGGGGCTGACTCGTGCACGGCAAGAGCCACTTCGCTGTGTGTTTTCGCCGCGTGGAAGTCGCCGAGCCAAAGGTATGCCTGCGCGGGATGTGCGGCAATCGCATAGGACGCCATCCGGCCGGTGTCGAGGGTGAATCGGCGGGGGGTCTGCGTGGGCATCTGGTCGTGCAGGTTCCGGGCCTCGGCGAACAGAGTTGCGAACGTCTCCCGATCGCCGAGCTGGGCGTAGGC
>JBOHFU010001011.1:0-1479 GCA_050699675.1 Pseudonocardiaceae bacterium | reverse complement strand
CTTGATGGGCATGTTGGTCTGGATCTGGAGTGTTTCGACCGGATCTATCTCAATGGTTGGGTGCCGAACCTGGTGGTGCCGGGTCAGGTGGTCGGTTTCTTGACCGGGCATCTGGGGTTCCCGATCCCGTCTCCGGCGATCCTGGAGCGGATCGGGTTGGGGTTTCGTAAGGCGGTCACCGAGTTCGCCGCTGCGGGCGGCATCCCGATGGTCCGCTTCGCCAAGGGGGACCGCAAGCTGGAGGTGATGCGCCCGCACCTGGACCGGTTGGCCCGGGCCGGGCGGGCTGGGGTGGCGGCGATCGGGGTGGCTCAGGAGTTCCAGCGGGTGTTCACTGGCACCACGTATCACTCTGATGCCGATGGTGGTGGGGTTCCGCGGTTTGGTTACGCCAAGGCTGATCGCCGGGTAACCGCCTATTATTTCTATTTGGTGGATGAGGTGTTCGGGTCGGCGTTCATTAAGGTGTGCGCATATTTCCCCTATCCGGTCAAGATCTGGCTCAATGGTCATGAATATGCCAAGCGCGCAGCCAGGGCGGCGGGGATCGGTTTTACCGAATTGGACAACGGGTTCGCCACCACCGAGGACCCCGCTGGGTTGCAGCAGATCTGCGATGACCTCACCTCGGGGGTGATCCGGGAGTTCTGTGAGCGCTGGTGGGCGGCCTTGCCGTTGCCGTTGACCGAGGCCGACCGGGCCGCGGGTTACTGGTGGGACATCTCGATGCGCCAGGTCGAGGTCTCGCGCACCATCGTGTTCGACGCGCCTCGCCATGCCCGTGGGTTCTTCGAGGCGCTGTGCACCGACAACCTCGACATCGGCCGCCCGGAGGAGATGCAGATCATCTTCGGTCGTCGGGTGGCCACCCCACCTGTGGGGGGCTATCGCAGCAGGCTGCTGCGTTCTGGTGACGAGGTCACCCTCAACGCCTACTTCCGGCACTCCCGGGTGAAATCCTATCTCAAGTGCGGACGGGCATTTCGCATCGAGACCGTCATCAACGACCCCAGGGATCTCGGTGTGCTTCGCCGACTGGAGCACCTGGAAGAAATCTCGGTCCGGGGTCGTGACGTCAACCGTCGCATGGTCGATGCTTTGCGTGTCGGCCAGAGCTGTGTCCTTGCGAGCCCAGCCTTTGAGCGGGTCGCGCGACCAACCCTCGTGGACGGTCGGAGGGCCCCAGCCCTGCGGTTCGGCGACCCTCGGGTCATGGCCCTGGCCGGCGCTTTGTGCGCCGTCGTACACACCATCACCGGATTCACCAACCGGAGCCTTCGCGCCCAGGTTGCCACCCTGCTCGGTGTGCCCTACTCGATGAGCCAGATGAGCTATGACCTGCGACGACTGCGACTCAAGGGCCTGATCACCCGCCTGCCCCATACCAACACCTACGTCTTGACCCCCGACGGGCAACGAGCCGCGATCTTCTACACCAAACTCCACAACCGGCTCCTACGACCGCTGCTGGCCGCCCAC
>JBOHFU010001010.1:0-1484 GCA_050699675.1 Pseudonocardiaceae bacterium | reverse complement strand
GGGTGCCCAGACCTGACAACCGGACCGGACCGGTGGTGGACAACCGTCCCCAGGCGGCCTCCAGCTCGGCGCGCTCGTGGGCGGCGCGGTGCTGCCGGGCGCGGCGCAGCTCACGGACGTCCCGGACAGTGGCCGTGCCGCCAGAGCTCTCCACGCGGCCGCGGGTACGCAGGTGTGGCGAAACCGGCACCCGCGGCGCGTCGGCCCACGGGGTTGCAGCGGGCACCAGGTCCTCGTCGTCCAGGCCGAGCTGGGTGTGCCGGGCAGGCCAGAGGCCGAACGCCGCCGCGGCCAGCCGGTGGGCGTCAGCGCTGGTGGGGCAGCTCGCGAAGGCGCGGGCCAAGGCGCGGAAGTCGGCCGCTGCCGACGACGCCCGGCGGCGCGCCTCGGTGTGCCGCTCCAGCACCCGCATCAGGGCGACGATCGCGCGGCGGGCGACGTCCTGCAGGGCCGCGGCGCGCGGCGCGCTGCCGTCGGCGGGGCGGAACCAGGCGCGCAGGCCGTCCCATTTCGCGGTGCGCTGCTCCAGCCAGGCGATGGACGGGTCGGTGCGGGGCAGGGCGGGCAGGTCGGCGCCGCGCAGCGCCCGCTGCTGCAGGTCGGGCAGGCCGTGCGCCTCGATCCGGGCCACCGAGGCGGCGATGGCGCGCTGCCGGTTGTCCAGGTTAGTGACGAACTCCTGCAGGTAAGCGATGGTGGCCTGCTTGACCTCGTGGAAAGTGTCCAGGGCGCCGGAGTCGTCGCGCAGCAGCCGCTGCAGCTCGCCGTTGAACTGCTTGACCCCGGCGACCAGCGACTCCAGGTGGCCTTCGAGCTCGGCCAGCGTGCTGTACACCCGCCGGTCGGTGGCAGTGGGGTCGACGAGCATCGCGGCGAGCTCATCGAGGCGTCCGGCGATGGCGTCGAGCACGGCGGTCTGCAGCGCGCCGGTGGCTTCCAGCACGGCGGCGGCGCGGGAGAAGCCCTCCAGGGCGGCTTCGCCGTGGCGGGTCAGTGAGTAGCGCAGGTTGTTGCGCTCGAAGTCCTCGGCGGTGGAGTAGTGCGCCGCGTGGTCCTGGGTGCGGTCGATGAGCTGCCAGTCGCGCAGCTGGTCGAGCACCGGCACCAGGTCCTCGTCGGTCACCGGGGTGAAGTGGCCGACGGTCTGCAGCCGCACGGCGACGTCACCCAGCGTCAGCCAGGTCTCCAGCCGCTCGTTGGCCGCCCCGAACGCGTAGAGCACCGCGGTGTTGAGCTCGGCCCGCTCCGTGGTGGCGAAGCGGAACAGCTCGACCGGTAACCGGGGGTAACGCGCCACGGACGCACACCGTAGTAGCCAACCCCGACAGCACGGCGCAGGCATCGCCGGTGTGGCCCCCACGCTCTCACCTCTGGCGGACACGTTACGTGACAAGCGTGGTGTACCGCTCCACTCGGACGCCATCGTGGTCGTGCCGCGAAGCGATAACCCAACAGTGCCACTCTTTTAGGTGAACTAGGGGAAA
>JBOHFU010001009.1:0-1492 GCA_050699675.1 Pseudonocardiaceae bacterium | reverse complement strand
GCGGCATCACCAAGCGGGATCTGTCCACCACTGTGCTGGGCACGCCGATGCCGGCCCCGGTGCTCACCGCGCCGGTCGGCGCGCTTGGCCTGGTGCACCCCGACGCTGACCTCGCCGTCATCCGGGCAGCCGCCGGACTGGGCCTGACCAGCGTGCTGTCCACCGTATCCTCGATCACCCTGGAGGATGTCGCTGCTGCCGTCCCAGACGCCCACCGCTGGTATCAGCTGTACTGGCCGCGGGACCACGAACTGGCCGAGTCGCTGGTCCGCCGGGCTGAGCTGGCCGGATACCGGGCCATTGTGGTCACCGTGGACACCTGGGCGCTGGGCTGGCGACCGCGCGACTTGGAGCTGGCGAACCTGCCGTTCCTGCGTGCCGAGGGCATTGCCAACTACCTGTCCGATCCGGTGTTCCGTTCCCGGCTGGACGCGCCGCCCGAGGAGTCGGCGCAGGCCATGCAGGCGGCCGTGCGCACCTGGGTGGAGCTGTTCGGCAATCCAGCGCTGAGCTGGTCGGATCTGTCGCTGCTGCGGCAGTGGACCCGGTTGCCTGTCCTACTCAAGGGGGTCTGCCACCCCGATGACGCCCGGGCTGCGCTGGACCACGGGGTCGACGGGGTGGTGGTGTCCAACCACGGAGGCCGTCAGGTCGACGGGGCCCGGGCGGCGCTGGACTGCCTGCCCGACGTGGCAGCCGCAGTCGGCGGGCGCGCCCCGGTGCTGCTGGACTCCGGGATCCGGTGCGGAGCTGACGTCCTGATCGCGCTGGCGCTCGGCGCTCACGCCGTGCTGCTCGGGCGACCGTGGGTCTACGGGCTGGGGCTGGCTGGGCAGCGCGGGGTGGAGCACGTGCTGCGCGCGGTCCTGGCTGATCTCGACCTCGCCCTGGCGCTGGCCGGCTACGCCCGCCCGGCGGAACTGAACGCAGACAGCGTGGTCAGGGACGGTTGACAGGCATGGTCGGTTAGGCTGTATGGGTGATCGGGGGGAGCGACATAACGCGCTGGCTTAACGACGGTGAGATGCGAGCGTGGCGGGCCTACGTGGTCGGCAAGGCGCTGCTCGATTCCCGGCTGAGTCGCGACTTGCAGGAAGAGCACCAGTTGGCGTTGGCCGACTACGAACTTCTGGTGCGGCTCTCCGAGGCCCCCTGCCGGCAGGCCCGGATGAGCACCCTGGCCGAGCAGGTCGCGTCGTCCAAGAGCCGGCTCTCCCATCAGATCGGCCGGCTGGAGAAGGCCGGGCTGGTGCGTCGCCAGGAGTGCCCGAGCGACGGGCGCGGGGTGGTCGCTGCGCTCACCAGTCACGGCCTGCAGGTGTTGCGCAGCGCGGCTCCCACTCACGTCGGGGGGGTCCGCGACAACCTGGTCGATCTGCTCTCCGACGACGAACAAGTCGTGCTGGCCGAGATATTCGAGCGGGTCATAACCCACCTGCGAGGGCGGTGACTCCACCCCTCCCCGGTCGGCCCGCCCCCGAATGGCGTAGTA
>JBOHFU010001008.1:0-1494 GCA_050699675.1 Pseudonocardiaceae bacterium | reverse complement strand
TGGGGTGCCACACCCTACGGTGGCTGTGGACCCCGCCGCGCCGCTGATCGCCGAGGTGGTGCGCACCACCGTCGACCCCTATCAGGGCCGGGTATCGCTGGTGCGGGTGTTCTCCGGAACGTTGCACCCGGACCGTCCCGTGCACGTCTCCGGGCACGGACTGGCCGACCGCGGGCACGCCGACCATGACGCCGACGAGCGGGTGGCACACGTCTACACCCCGCTGGGCGGCACCCTGAACGAAGTACCCCACTGTGTGGCCGGTGACCTCTGCGCGGTGACCAAGGTGGTCTCCGCCGAGACCGGGGACACCCTGTCCGCGCCCAACAACCCGCTGCGGGTGGCACCGTGGACGATGCCCGAGCCGTTGCTGCCGGTGGCCGTGGTGGGCCGTAGCCGCAGCGATGAGGACGCCTTGGCCCGCGGGCTGGGCCGGTTGGTGGCCGCAGATCCGACACTGCGGCTGGAGCGCAACGCTGAGACCCACCAGATGGTGCTGTGGTGCATGGGCGAGGCACACGCTGACGTCGTGCTCTCCCGGCTGCGGGCGGTCGGCGCCGACGTGGATACCGAGCCGGTTGTGGTACCGCTACGGGAGACCTTCGGCGGCCCCACTAAGGGGCACGGACGGCACGTCAAGCAGTCCGGAGGGCACGGTCAGTACGCGGTGTGCGACATCGAGGTGGAGCCGCTACCTCGGGGAACCGGGTTCGAGTTTCTGGACAAGGTGGTCGGCGGAGCGGTACCGCACCAGTTCATCCCGAGCGTGGAGAAGGGCGTCCGGGCGCAGATGGAGCGCGGCCTCGGGAGCGGATTCCCGCTGGTGGACCTCCGGGTCACGCTGGTCGACGGCAAGGCGCACAGTGTGGACTCCTCCGACGCCGCCTTCCAGATGGCGGGGGCGCTGGCGCTCAAGGACGCCGCGGAGAAAGGCAGTGTGGTCACGCTGGAGCCACTGGAAGAGGTGGAGGTGCGGATGCCCGAAGAACACCTCGGAACCGTGCTGGGAGACCTGTCCAGCCGGCGCGGTCGAGTGCTGGGCACCGAGACCGACCAGACCGGCCGGATGCTGGTGCGCGCCGAGGTACCAGCAGCCGAGCTCCTGCGCTACGCCGTCGACCTGCGCGGGTTGACGTCAGGCACCGCGGTGTTCACTCGACGTTTCTGCCGCTACGCTCCGGCGCCGTCCAGCTCGACTCCCTAGGGTGGCACTAGCCGGGCAGCGCCGGTTCGGCGATTTCGAAATAGCGCGGCAGCGGGGCCCGGCCAGCCAGTCGGAACCAGCGCACCCTGCGGTGCGAGCGCAACGCCAGGGTGTCTCGCACCGCGTCGTTGTAGACCCGCCGGGCGATCATCACCCGCTGCTCCGCGTCGGCCAGCCGGGCGGCACGAGCGGATCCGAGCTCAGCACGGTCCAGCACCGCGAGCGCGCGACCCAACTCGTTCTCGACCTCCTCACGCTCGACACCGGCCCCCAGCACCGCAGGTTCCCTG
>JBOHFU010001007.1:0-1496 GCA_050699675.1 Pseudonocardiaceae bacterium | reverse complement strand
CTGACCGTGGTGGTCGCCAACGACGACGGTGGCGGCATCTTCGGGCTGCTCGAACAGGGCGCCCCGGAGCACGCCGGCGCCTTCGAGCGGGTCTTCGGCACCCCGCAGGGCACCGATCTCGCGGCTCTCTGCGCGGCCCACCACGTGCCGCACGCCCGGGTGCGGCCAGCCGAGCTGGTTGCGGCGCTGCCCGCGGCCTCTGGGGTGCGCGTGCTGGAGGTGCGTACCGAGCGGGCCGGCCTCCGGGCGTTGCACGAGCGAATCCGGGCCGCGGTGGCGGTGGCCGTCGGCCGGCCGCTCGGTTACAGGGCCTAAGGTCGACTGCCGGGAGGTGGGCAGATGCGAATCCGGGTGCTGATCGGGCTGGTCCTGGCGCTGCTCGTGGTGGTCGCGGTTGTCGTGTACCCGTGGCGGAGTTCGGATTCCCCGTCGGCGCCGGGCGCGTCAGCCCCGGCCGCGGACGCTGGCCGGCCGGTCACCGGTGCCGACGGCATCGGGGACCCCTACTTCCCACTCGCGGGCAACGGCGGCTACGACGTCACCGGCTATGACATCCAGATTCGCTACGACCCTGCCACCGACCGGCTCGAGGGCAACACCACGGTCACCGCCCGGGCCACCGAAAGCCTCTCCCGGTTCAATCTCGACCTGAGACTGGCCGCCTCGGACGTCACGGTCGACGGCCAGCCGGCCGAGATCAGTCAGGTCGGCGGTGAGCTGCAGGTCACCCCGGCCCAGCCGGTGCGGGCCGGCCAGCCGATGGTCGTGCGAGTGACCTACGCCGGGGTGCCCTCGGACCTCACAGACGGAGACGGTGCCGCCGAGGCGTGGGTGCGCACTGCCGATGGCGCGGTCGCGGTGGGGGAGCCGGAGAGCGCCGCCTGGTGGTACCCGTCCAACGACCATCCGTCGGATAAGGCGACCGTCGCGGTCACTGTGACCGTGCCCGCTGGAGTGGAGGCGATCTCCAACGGGGTCCTGCTCGGTGGTCCGGAACCGGTCGAGCGGGGTTGGGAGAAGTGGCGCTGGCAAGCGAACGAGCCGATGGCCACTTATCTCGCGTTCGTCGCGATCGGGCAGTACGACATCGTCCGCCGGGACACGCCCTTTGGCCCCTACCTGGCGGCCTACGCGCAGGGACTCGCCCCGGACGTCGCGGCCGCCGCGCGGTCCTCGGTGGAGCGGACACCCGAGATCACCAGCTTCCTGTCCGAGATCTTCGGCCCCTACCCGTTCGACCACCTCGGTGGCGTGGTGCCAGACGCTCCCACGATGGGCTTCGCGCTGGAGACCCAGACCCGCCCGGTCTACGGGCCGGTGTTCTTCGGCGGCGGCTCGTACGTCGAAGTGGTGGTGCACGAGCTGGCCCACCAGTGGTTCGGCAACAGCGTCTCGATGCGCCAATGGCGCGACATCTGGCTCAACGAGGGCTTCGCCACCTATGCCGAATGGTTGTACGCCGAACGTACCGGCGGCGCCAGCGCGCAGCAGACCGC
>JBOHFU010001006.1:0-1501 GCA_050699675.1 Pseudonocardiaceae bacterium | reverse complement strand
GCCCCAGTCCCGCATGGACGACTTTACCCACAGACTTGAGCGGCTCTCCGAAAGCGAGCAATGCTTCGCTTAGGCATGGTCCGGATCGAACCTCGGGTTCCACTCGTGCATCGATTACAAGGACTTCCAGCCGCCGCCTCCCGGCGCGCACTTCTCCGCCGAGTGGGGTTTCATACGAGGGACAACCGGGCGAGTGGGTGGAGTTCCAGCGCGACGAGGTGCTGACGAGAATCCGCGGGTCCGTTCCATTCCTGTACCTCCCAGCGCTGATAGAGAAGGCGAACAAGATGGGTCGGCTCCTGGATGACGCGAAGGCGAACGTCGTGTCAATCCTGCTGGCATTCCTCGCCTTCTCCGACGACGCGTACCTCGCCGCGCTGAAGGGCAAGGTAGAGAGGCTAACGCCGTCACCGGCCAACGCGGAGGTGCGAGCAGCTTTCCCCCGGGCGTTTGGTAGACACATGCCTCGGGATGCGATCGCCATTGGGCAGGGACTCCACCTGGCGCCGCACGAGGAAGTGCGGGCCGAGGGTGGAGTCGATTCGGCACCCATTCAAGGCGTGCGAGGAGCTGATAAAAACTGCGCGCCGGGCGGCTGACCACATTGACCGGCTATCGCAGCGGCCGGAGGCGTCGGGCGACAGGCAGCGCGGAACGCGGGTGTTCATTGGGCATGGCCGATCACCTCAATGGCGGGAGCTGAAGGACTTCATATCGGAGCGGCTTGGGCTACCCTATGACGAGTTCAACAGGGTGCCTGTGGCAGGGACGACGAACGTGGACCGGCTGTCGCAGATGTTCGACAACGCTGCGGTGGCGTTCCTTGTGCTCACAACGGAGGACGAGAAGGCCGACGGAACCGTGATGGCGCGGCAGAATGTTGTACACGAAGCGGGTCTGTTCCAAGGGCGTCTCGGGTTCTCACGGGCAATTATCATGCTCGAGGATGGGTGCGACCAGTTCTCCAACGTGGACGGTCTCGGGCAGATCCGATTCCCGGCTGGAAATGTACGGGCAAAGTTCGAGGAAGTCCGTCAGGTGTTAGAGCGCGAGGGCCTGGTTCGACCCTAGACACTGTGGGACCGGCTGCGTCATACCTCCGAACTGACGCAAAGCGGCCATTTTAAAGCGCGCATGTCGTGGTCGGCGGCCGAGCGCAGATACCAGCTCGATTTCGTCAGCAGGTCGCGCAGCGCTGTGGCCTCGTTCTCGGCGAGGGTGATCACGCAGGAGCAATCAACATGGGGGGCGGGCACGATCGTGCCGTCGACCGGTAGACCAGCGCGGTAGGCCATGCCGTGAAGTTCCTTATCGACCGCATTCCGCTACGAGCGGGTCAGTAGCTCGGCGAGCACGTCGCGGATCATCAGGTCTCGGCGCACCTTGGTGGGAAGATGTCTTCCGCCATACGCAGCGCCATCACCGCGTTGTCCCGACGTCTAGACTTCCTCCGGCAACGGGTGCAGTATCGGCCTGGTACGGCCGTGCCATCTACGGTGTT
>JBOHFU010001005.1:0-1501 GCA_050699675.1 Pseudonocardiaceae bacterium | reverse complement strand
GAAGTGATCGAGCACTACGACCCGGCCCTGGTCCGCAGCGCTGTGCCGAACCTGCTGCTGGCGCGCGAGACAGCTAAGAAGGTCAAGGTGGTGCTCACCGGTGAGGGCGCTGACGAGCTCTACGGCGGCTACAGCTACATCCACAGCCCGGAGTTCGCTGATCCCAACGCACTGCACGCCGAGCTGGTGCGCAGCCTCGAGCAGCTGCACCACCTGAACCTGCAGCGCTGTGACCGGACGACGATGTACTTCGGGCTCGAGGCCCGCGAGCCGTTCCTGGACACCAACGTGGTGCGCACGGCGCTGACCCTGCCGCCGGAGTGGAAGAAGACCACCGATGGGCGGCCGGAGAAGGCGGTGCTGCGCGAGGCCTTCACCGACTGGCTGCCCGAGGAGCTGCTCTGGCGTGGCAAGGAACAATTCGGCGACGGCTCGGGTGCCGGCGAGGTGCTCGCTGCGCTGGCCAGGGACAAAGTCAGGGCCGCAGACACCCGAGGACCCGCCCAGCAGCCACCGGACAGCTGGGTACTGCGCAGCGACGAGGAAATCCTTTACTACCAGATCTGGCAGCGCCACTTCTCCGGGGTGCGCCCCAACTCGACGCTGGGCTGCTTCGCGACCCCGTGAGTCGGGTTACAGGTCGCCGCCCTCTTCGAGGAGGCGGTCGATCTCCCGGCGCAACAGCCCCAATCGACCCTCCCGCACCAGTGGGATGTCCCGCCGCCGGCGGCGCACCAGCGACAGGTCAATGTCGACGGTGAGCAGGTGCTCCTTGTCCTCGTCGGCCTCGGCGATCACCTCGCCCCACGGGTCGACGACGTGTGAACCGCCCCAGAAGCGCAGCGACCCCTCGGTGCCGACGCGGTTGACGAAGACCACGTACAGCTGGAACATCCGCCCGTAGAACCGGGTGATGCCGCGCCAGTAGCCCCTTGAGTCGTACCGCTCGGGGAACATGCTCTGCGCGCTGCAGGCGGGCACCAGCAGGATTATCGCCCCGTCCTGCGCGGCGATGTAGGCGAGCTGAGGCTGCCACGCGTCGTTGCAGATCAGGGTGGCCGCGCGGTGCCGTCCACCCAGAATCGGGAAGGCCCGGGACGACTGACCGGGCAGGAAGTGCTTGCGCTCCTCGAAGGTCGCGTAGTTGGGCAGGAACAGCTTGCGATGCACGTGCACCAGCAGGCCGTTCTCGTAGTAGGCCGCGCTGTTGTAGATGTGCAGACCGTGTGCCTGCGCCTCGGGAAACCCGAGCAGCACGCCCGCGCCCTTGGTCTGCTTGGCCAGCTTCGCTATCCGCATGTCATCCGGCGGGATCGAGATGTCCTCCTTGAGGTCCCCGATCGAGTAGCCACTTAACGACAGCTCGGGGAAAACCACCAGGTCAGTGCCCTCGCTGACCACCTCGGCGAGCACCTGCTCGGCACGTGCGACGTTGGCCTCGAGCTCCCCGGGCCGGGAGTCGATCTGTGCGAGCGTGATGCGCATCGCTACCTCCCAGAGA
>JBOHFU010001004.1:0-1506 GCA_050699675.1 Pseudonocardiaceae bacterium | reverse complement strand
CAACTGCGGGCCCGCTCCGCGGTCCCGGTGATCATGGTAACCGCCCGGGACAGTGAGATCGACAAGGTGGTCGGTCTGGAGCTCGGCGCCGACGACTACATCACCAAACCCTATTCGGCTCGCGAACTCATCGCCCGGATCCGCGCGGTACTGCGCCGCGGCGGGGAGGTCGACGGCGACGCCACCCTCGGGCCGTCGGTGCTCGAGGCCGGGCCGGTGCGGATGGACGTCGAGCGGCATACCGTCACCGTCGCAGGGCAGGAGGTTGGGCTACCGCTCAAGGAGTTCGACCTGCTGGAGTATCTGCTGCGCAACGTGGGCCGGGTGCTGACCCGCGGTCAGCTCATCGACCGGGTGTGGGGGGCCGACTACGTCGGCGACACCAAGACCCTCGATGTGCACGTCAAGCGGTTGCGCTCAAAGATCGAGCGAGATCCCTCGTCGCCTGAGCACCTGGTGACCGTCCGTGGGCTGGGTTACAAATACGACGCCTGACATCCCGGGCAAGTAGCCTGACCTGCCGTGCGGCTCGGTGTGCTCGATGTGGGCTCCAACACCGTCCATCTGCTGGTGGTGGACGCGCACCGTGGTGCGCACCCGATGCCGATGAGCTCGGAGAAGTCGGTGCTACGGCTGGCCGAGCAGATGTACACCGATGGGGCGATCCCCCGCGAGGGGGCCGATCACTTGATCCGCACCGTGCGCGACGCCGTCGACTCGGCGTCGGCGATGGGCTGCGAGGACCTGATGGCCTTCGCCACCTCGGCGGTGCGTGATGCCTCCAACGCCGCCGCGGTGCTCACCCGGGTGCAGGCCGAGACCGGGGTCGCGCTCGAAGTGCTCTCCGGCGAGCAGGAGGCCATCCTCACCTTCCTCGCGGTCCGGCGGTGGTGCGGCTGGTCGGCTGGTCGGCTGCTCATGCTGGACATCGGTGGGGGTTCGCTAGAGATCGCCAGCGGGATCGACGAGGAGCCGGATGTGGCGGTGTCACTGCCGCTGGGCGCAGGCCGGCTCACCCTGTCCCGGCTGGCGCACGATCCGCCTCGCCGTCGCGAGTTGGCAAGCCTGGGCGACCATATCGTCGAGCAGCTCAAGGGTCCGGCCGAAGAGCTGCTCAAGGCCGGCCCCCCGGACCGGGTGGTGGGCACCTCGAAGACGTTCCGGTCGTTGGCCCGGCTCACCGGTGCCGCCCCGTCGTCGGCGGGCCTGCGGGCCCGACGTACGCTCACCGACGCCGGTCTGCGCCAGGTGATCGCGTTCATCTCCCGGATGAGCGCCGACGACGTGGCCGAACTGGAAGGAGTCAGCGCCAGCAGATCCCACCAGCTCGTCGCCGGAGCTCTGGTGGCGCAGGCCGCGATGCGCGCACTGGACGTCGCTGAGCTGGACTTGTGCCCGTGGGCGTTGCGGGAGGGTGTGATTCTGCGGAGGTTGGACTGGTTGGACGGAATCGACCGGACGGCGCAGCCTGGGCGCCGCCCACCTCGACGTACTGGACGAACGGCG
>JBOHFU010001003.1:0-1507 GCA_050699675.1 Pseudonocardiaceae bacterium | reverse complement strand
GCAACCAGACCGTGCTGGCCCGCAACAAGGCGTGGGTGGGCAACCCCGGAGGTCCGGAGCGGATCGTTCTCACCTACGTCGCCGACGGCGCCGCGGCGGTGGCCGGCCTGCAGGATCAACAGTTCGGTGTGGTGCAACCGCCAGCCGATCCGCTGCTGGCGGATCGGCTGCGCACGCTGGAGAACCAGGGCGTGATATTCGAGGCGCGGGGCGGGCCCACCGTCGACCACTTGGACCTCAATCTGGCCAGTGCGCTGTTCAAGGATCCTGTCGTCCGGACCGCTTTCGCCCAATGCGTCGATCGCAACAAGCTGGTCGACGAACTGGTCCGCGGTGTGCTCCCGGAGACGCAGCCACTGGGAAGCCTTGCATCTCTTCCGGGTGATGCGGCCTACGACGACCTCTACTCCGAGAAGATGGTCGCCGACTCGCAGAAAGCGCAGGTGACGCTGGAGCGAGCGGGTTGGGTGCTGGGTAGTGACGGGGTGTATTCCCAGAGGAATCAGCGCCTGTCCTTCTCCATCAGCCACGATGCTTCGCCGGATCATGCCCGGGCGGTTGAGCTCATCCGGACGCAATGCCGGCAGGCTGGGATGGAGATCGCTGATGGTGCTACTCCAGGGGGCCTGGGCGAGGCGCTTGCCCGCGGAACGTTCGACGTCGCCCTGACGGCCAGCTCGCGCACTCCGCGAGTGGGGTCCCTGGCCGACCGTTACGCGACCAAAGGCAGGTTCAACTACCAGAACTACACCAATCCTGAGGTCGACGCTGCGCTGGGCGTCGCGCAGACGGAATACGCCGAGTCCACCCAGACAGCCGCATTGAGGAAAGCCGATCGGCTCCTCGCCGATGACCTGGTATCGCTTCCGCTGTATCAGATTCCGATCATGTGGGCCTACACCAACAACATCGACAGTGTCTACCGCCATGGTTCGAGCGGCGTCACCTGGAACGCCAACGAGTGGAAGGTGGGGTAACCCACCCACGCAGCTGCGTCAGGTGGGGTCGCTGCCGCGTAGGGCGGCCCACCATAGGGCTAGCGTGGCAGTCAGGGCCGTGGTGCACGTCCAGGTGGCCAGGCCGCCACCGTCGAGGTACACCCAGAGCAGACCTACCACGGGGGCCGGGGTGAGCAGCACTGCGTCGGCCCGCAGCTGCCGGCGCCAGTTGGTGCCGGCCAGCGCGTCGGGGTCGGGGCGTGCCGGGCTGTCGATGCGCCGGCCACGGGGTTCGGTGGCCCGGATCGGGCCGGACGGATCCAGCCAGACGCCGTCGACTTCGGCGGCAACTAGCCCGCGACGACGCGGATCGCCGTGCAGCTGCACCGAAGCGGGTGCTGGCAGCGTCGCCAGGATCGGGTTGAAGTGAACCGGAATCCATCGCGGTGGTGATTCCAGCTCGAGCCAGGATCGAGTCATCAGCCCGGATTGCCAGCGCACTCTCCGGGCTGGCGTGGGCTGCCCAGGTCTGCGGCGCAGCCGGCGCCTGCTGATCACTTGCCACCCGG
>JBOHFU010001002.1:0-1507 GCA_050699675.1 Pseudonocardiaceae bacterium | reverse complement strand
GGGAAACAGATCAGAATCCGGCTCCGACAACCCGCCAGTCGACATGGCAGACATGGCATGCCTGAGATGGCGGAGATGGATGACGCGGTCTGGCGGAAATGGCCCCCCAGGTGTGACCGGCGCTCGCTGCCGGGAGGCCCGCGTCCTGGACCGGTTGGCAGGGTCGGAGGGCCCGCGCACCTAGGGTCCTCTGGTGTGACGCGGTATCTCGAGGTCGGCACGGAGATTGCCCAGCGGGTGCGGTCCGGGGATCTACCGCCGGGGGCGCTGCTGCCGGCGGTCCGTGTATATGCCCGCGAGCGTGACACCACTGCCTCCACGATCAGCCGGGCCTACCGATATCTGGCCGAAGGGGGTGTGATCACTCTGGCGGCTCAGCGCCGGGCCAGGGTTGCCCCCGACGGTGCGATCGCGGCGTCCCGCTTGCTGGAGGCCGAGCGGGTGTTCCGGCTGGCCGGCAGCGACGATCCGGCGCTTCAGATCGTGCTGAGCTGTGCTGGACGCACGGTGGTCCCGGTCGGTACCCGAGGAAGTTTTCCGGGGCTGCGAGCCTTGGCCCGGGGCAACGCCGACGGCGCCGCTATCCACCTACGGCACCGAGACGGCAACTACAACGCACCATTCGCCCGGGCCCTGCTGCGTTCCCGCCGCCCGCACCTGCTCCATCTGTGGCGGCGCGAGCAGGGGCTACTCGTCGCGCCGGGTAACCCGCGCGGTGTCACCACGCCCGCCGATCTGGCGAGGCTGCGGGTGGCCAAACGCGAGGTCGGCACCGGCACCCGGGTGCTGCTCGACCAGATCCTCACCGCTGCGGGCGTCGCCCCCGACGACGTGGCCGGCCCCGAGCTGGGATCCCATCTGGAGATCGCCTTGGCCGTGGCCTCAGGAATCACCGACGTCGGCCTGGGTGTGCGCGCCGTGGCCAACGATCTGGATCTCGACTTCATCTCGCTGGTGTGGGAGTGCTACGACATCGCGCTCGCCGGGGACGGCCTCGGCGCCGCCAGGCCCCTGATCACCGCCCTGCGTGACCCCTCGGTTCAGGCGTCGATCCTCAGCCTCGGCGGCTACGACCTTGAGCTTGCTGGGACCATCGAACCACTCACCCAGTCCCCGGCCTAGCCCCGCCATGCCGCGTTATGACGTGGATCACTTCGGGTCAGATGGGTGTGCTCAGACTGTGGTGCATGCCTGATCCCACCCCCGATGAGCTCGGCAGGGAACCGCCATGGTTGAGCCCCGGGGTCGCCGGAATCGGCTCGGCGAGCTTCCTGGCCGATGTCGGTCACGAGATCCCAACCGCGCTGCTGCCGAGCCTGCTGACTTCCACGTTGGGAGCACCCGCCGCCGCGCTCGGGTTGATCGAAGGGGTCAGCGACACCCTGGCCGGTGCGGCCCGCTTCGCTGGTGGCGGGCTAGCCGATGATCCACGCCGGCGGCGGACGATTGCGGTCGGCGGATACACCACCACCGCGGTCCTCGCCGCCGCCACCGGTGCCGCGACCAG
>JBOHFU010001001.1:0-1507 GCA_050699675.1 Pseudonocardiaceae bacterium | reverse complement strand
CTGGGCCTCGGTGAAGGCGTCCTTGGCCGGGGTCGGGAAGTCCAGACCATGGGTGAACACACTGAGCTGCTCGGTCGCCGCACGGACCAGCTCCGGATGGTTATGTCCCAGCGGCAGCACACCAGCACCATTGAGGAAGTCGATGAAGACGTTACCGTCGACATCGCGAATGAAGCTGCCAGCAGCATCCGCTATCGCGATCGGAATGTGCCGCGGGTACGCCCTGGCGTTGGATTCCCGGGCGTTCTGCTTGGCGAGGAGTTCAGCCGAGCGCGGTCCCGGCAGCTCGCCGTGGACGTACGGACGGTTCAACGTGGCTTGCCGAGTGGGCACCGCCATGATTTTCTCCCCCAAAGAAGAGTTTAATGCCGCCGACTCAATGCCGGTAGCGAACAGGAACTACAACCGAGCCACCCCGCGGGCAGGTCCATGATCCGGTCGGTTGGTTCGACAGTCGAGTTCGATAACCGAGTTAGGTCGATCCACCGCCGAGTTGACCGGGACGAGGATGCCGGGGACCCGGGGGACGGTCGTCATCTCCACAGGTCATCTTCCGCGTACCCCAGATCATGCAGGACCCCTAACTTGGATGATGTATCCCGGGAGGTCTCTACATCTGTGGTATGACTTTGGCTGGCTCGCTGGCGGAAACGGCACCCCACCCCTGCGCCGGTACCCTGGCGCCGTGTCCGCGTCCACACTGCTCGGTGCGGTGCTGCTGGTGGCTGGCGCCGGGCTGTTCACCGTCGGTCTGCTCGGCTGGCGACGACGGCTGCCGCGCAACCGGTTCGCCGGCATCCGCACCCCCGCGACGCTGCGATCGGAAGCCGCCTTCGTCGCGGCCAATCGGGTGGCGGCCCCACCGGTGCTCGCGGCCGGCGCAGTCAGCGCCGCCGGCGGGGTGCTGGCTTTCGGAACAGGTGGCCCGGCGCTCGCGACGATCGTCGGGGTGACCGGCGCCGGCGTGCTCGGCCTGCTGATCGCCGGCGGACTGCTAGGCCACCGGCTGGCCGCAACAATGCCACCACCCGCGGGTGGTGGCGCCGGGTGCACCAACTGCACGTCCACCGCGAAGCCATAGCCGCGTTCTGCATCCAGACTGCGCTGGGCTACCAGCCCCAGGTGTCGGGGGTGCCTTTGAAGGGGCCGATCACGTCGGGGGTGATCCAGCCACCGTAGAAGTCGCCGGGTTGGGGGGTTACCGGTTCGCCGTCCAAGGTCACCTCATCGAGCCGGCCGGCGTAAACCGCGACCCGGTCGGTGAGTTGCGGGTAGCGCAGGTCGGGCTGCGGGTACCACCAGCCGACCTCGCGCAACGGCGCGACGCCGGGCACCTCGAGGTCGATGTAGGACGCCTCACCCTTCCACTCACACATCGTGAGACGCGGCGCGGCCAGCAGCGGCACCCGGAACTCGGCCCGCGGCAGGTAGTACGTCGGCGGGTGCGACGTCTCCAAGACCCGCACCACGTCGTCGGTGTCGAGGATGAGCGTGCCGCCGTGCACGA
>JBOHFU010001000.1:0-1507 GCA_050699675.1 Pseudonocardiaceae bacterium | reverse complement strand
GGCCGTAGGGGTGCAGCAGCGGGATGGTGTCCACGAAGCTGGCCACCGCGCCGTTGTTGACGTGCATCCGGATGTCGGCCCCGGACTCCAGCAGGGGGCGCAGCATCTCCCCGCTCACCGTGGGCGCGATCTGGTAGAGGTCCAGGCCGGTCAGCGGCTGGTACCGCTCCTCCAAGCGCACCGCCGCCCAGGTCCGGCGCCAGAACTCCACCGCCACCTCGACCGACGGGAAGTGCGCCGGCGCAGCCTCGGCGAGCAGGGCCGGGCCGAGCCTGAGCAGCTTGCGGATCAGTTCCGGTACCCCGTTAGGTTGCGTGGATATCAGCTGCCCGATCTCGGCCGCGGCGTCCAGCGGTAAATAGGCCCTGGATTGAACGATGTAGGTGTGCCCGCCGATCTGCGCGACCTCATCGGTAGGCAGGTTGTCATAGACGTTGGAGATGTAGACCAGGAACACCTTGTAGCGCAGGAAGCCCAGCGCCGTCCGGGGCTGGGTAGCGTCCAGCACGAACGAGCTGACGTGGTCGGCGTGGTCGGCGACCGCGGTCCGGGCCAGTTCCAGAACATGCGGCGAGTAGTCGCACATCAGGTAATGAAGCCGCCGGTAGTAATCCCTGCCGTGATCACGGTCCAGCTCGGCGAACTCGTCCAGCCAGGTCTTGGCCTGACCCCCGTTACCCACCCCGAGCTCGATCACGTACAGCTCTTCGGGCAGCGCATTGCGCTGCGCCAGTGAGTCCCACAGCGCGAACAGATCAGTGATGATCTCGCGTACCGCGTCCCGGTTGCGGGCGTCGCTCTCCCCACCGGGCAGGGCCTGCTCGTAGCGGCGGCCGGTGGCCTGCTCCCACAGGTCCAGGGCCTTCCAGTACAACGCGTTGAACTCCCAGATCACGCTTGCGCTGGTGGCCAGCCACGGCTCGAGGTGGATCCGGGACGGTTCGGCATCGCCGTAGCAGGCCCGAAGAAGTTCGCCAGTGAGCTGTTTGAGAGGTACGTCGCCGCTGCGACGGACGTCGATCGCGACCTCCATCTCGTCCTCGGTCACCACCGCCGCCAGCGGCACCGGCGCCAGGGCCGAATCGGTGCCGTGGGCCGCCAGGATCGGCCGGATGTCGACGACGTCGCGGAAGCTGCTGCGGTACTGGACCCAGTCGCACACCACGCGGACCCGGGACAGGTCCACCGAATCCTCGGCGAGCGCGTCCACCACCGGGCCCAGAGCTGCCATCACGTCCACGGGTTTGTTGCCACGGAGCTTGCCGGTGGGACGGAAATCAACCAGCACGGCCTCTGCCCTCTGTCATCGGTGTTCGGGTACCCCGGTCAGGATGGCGCCCGCTTCTCATCTGGGGCCCGCTGGATGCCGTTGAAACCGGCCCCGCGCAGCCGTGCGATCGTGGCTCGCAGTTGGTCGATCTCCCGGTGGAGGAGATCGACTGCTTCCGCATCGGGCAGGCGGACGGTGCCCTGGGTCGCCAGCAGCGGGCATCCGCAGTGCGGACAG
>JBOHFU010000999.1:0-1508 GCA_050699675.1 Pseudonocardiaceae bacterium | reverse complement strand
TCCTCACCGTGCACACCGCACGGCTACTGCACCACCCCACCTGGAAGGAGATCAAACGGGCCACCCACCGACCCAGCACCATCCCATTCCGCCTGCAAAAGTTCAACGCTTGACGACGCTACCGAACCTTCAGCGGCAGATCGGGCAGTCGACCGCGTCAAGCTTCGCGGCCACGCGCACAGTCGGTACGGTCTTCATAGTGGTCCCCTTCCCTGGGTGTTTCTTGGCGGTTCATCCGAGGCTTACTACCAGGCAGGTCTCAGGTGGGGACCGCCACCACTCCAAGTTCCACGAGACTGAGGCAACCTCGTGAGACGTGAGAGACGAAGTCAGGCGCTTGGGAACGCTTTCTGACCCAAGGACCGTTCCACAGCGGTTTCTGATTGCCCTGGCGGGCATCGTTACCGCTCTTGGGGTTGTCGGAGGAGGGGTTTACGCCTTCGCGGGCCGGTTCGGGGATCCCAGTCAGCCGAAGGACGGCACCCCGATAGTCGCTGGCGGGCGAGTGGAGCAGGGTTCGCCCGAGGCCGATGCGTTCGTCCGAGGACTCCTGGCAGCAGGCGGTCAACGCCGGGGCTCGACACGATCGTCCAGGCGCCGGCAGAGTTTCCACCGGGAAGGCTTGCCGTCTGAAGGACGCATCTATTCCTTCCTCCCGCTCTTCTATAACTGTCAAGGTAAGCTACCCGGGTATGACAACTGCAACTCCGCCAAGCTTATGTTCGGAGACGTGGATCCTTCGGTGACGGTCAGAAGCCCCTTGGGCGTCCATTTCAAGGGCATGTACGCAATCCGCATAACGGAGGGCCATAACGGAGGGCACTGTGTCCGGGACCAACCTCCAGGTCGTGGTCCTCGACGTCACCGGCCTAGCGACCAAGCGTCGCTAGGCCGGGCAGGTGAAACCGCTCTGTGTGCGCCGAACTGGACACTAGAGTTGTGGCAGGTACTTCGGACAACGCTGACGTCGAGTTCGGCGCAGTCAGGTCCGCGCCCGGGGGGCGAGCAGTACCCCGGCTCCCGGGCAGGAGCCAACTGGCGTTGGCGTGGCCCACACGTTTCGGGCGAGCCGTGAAACCGCTGGTGCGGCTGCGCCACGTGACGGTTTGGTACCTACTGGCATCTGTGCTAGGGCGTCCCTGGACCGCAATGCGTCCACCTGACCTGACGCGCATGATTGACATCGACGCACGTTGCTACGTAGCCTCGGCAGTGCCGCACGGCAGCGTGGGAGAGACGGGCGATACCCGTAGATCACCCGCGGCATGGAGCCCCTCGTGGTTGCTCACGAGAAGGGTGCGGTGGAGCGCGGGCCGTGCTGGTTGACATCGAGTTCAGGTCCGTGTACTCTGATTAAGTTGCCCTGGATCGGATCAGCATTGTGGTTCGTGATGGTGTGTGTTTGTTCTTTGAGAACTCAACAGTGTGCCGAATTTTGTTAGTGCCATGTTTTGTGTGTTTGTTTTTTTGCTAGTGATTGGTTTTGCTAGTGATCAGTGCGGCGTCTG
>JBOHFU010000998.1:0-1508 GCA_050699675.1 Pseudonocardiaceae bacterium | reverse complement strand
GCCCGGTGCGACGGTGGTGAGCCCCAGCGAGGTCGGCATACTGGCCTATTTCTGCAATTGCGAGATAGTCGACTTCATATCCGACAGGGGACGCACTGAGCGCGATATCGCCGCCCGCGCGGAACAGTCCGGTCCCCTGATGCGCCAGTTACTCAAGCTGAACTACACTCACCACGTCCCGGCATTACCGAAGCCAGCGGAGTTCGAACTGGTGTGGGAGCAGACCTGCGTGAACGCGATCGGTGAGTGGCGAAGTTCTTACCGGTCCGAGGCTATCTGCCTCAAGAAAGTTAGCTGAGCCACTCAGACCGCCTGCCACGGGCCCCTAGCGCACGCCCACCGCGCGGACCCAATCCAAGGTGCGAACCAGCCCTTCGGGCAGCGGCGTGGGTGGCGGCAGACCCAGATCGCCCTGAGCGCGGGTGACGTCGAGGCAGCTGCGAACAAGTTCGCCGGGGCGGGCAGGTGCGAAGTCCGGCTCGAAGTCCACCGGGCCGACACCCGCCGTCGCCGCAACCGCCCCGACCAGCTCCAGCACCGTGACCTCCGTGCCGGTGCCCACGTTGTACTCGCCGTGCGCCAGCTCAACGGCCCGGGCCGTGGCCAGGTTGGCCGCCACGATGTCGGCGACGAAAACGTAATCGCGGGTCTGCCGCCCGTCGCCGTAGACGGTTGGTCTGCGCCCGGTGAGCACCCGATCGCAGAAGATCGCGATGACACCGGCATCACAGCGGGGATCCTGCCGGGGGCCGTAGACGTTGCCGTACCGCAACGTCACCACGTCCAGCCCGCGCATCCGGCGAAACCAGCGGGCGTAGTGCTCCGCGGTGAGCTTGCTCAGACCGTAGGCC
This sequence comes from Pseudonocardiaceae bacterium, assembly GCA_050699675.1. GTDB lineage: Bacteria > Actinomycetota > Actinomycetes > Mycobacteriales > Pseudonocardiaceae. The sequence continues at coordinate 657 of JBOHFU010000998.1, read as the reverse complement.
GAGACGGGGTCGGCGACAACCGCCTCCGAGGTGGGCACCACCTCGGACTCACCGTAGATCGCACCACCGGTTGAGGTGTTCACCACCCGGCGCGCGCCGGCGGCGTGGGCTGCCGAGAACACGTTCACCGACCCGAGCACATTGACCGCCGCGTCGTATGCCGGCTCGTCCATCGAGACCCGCACGTCGATCTGGGCCGCCAGGTGGAATACCAGCTCCGGCCGGAAGGAGCGGAATACCTCATCGACGGCGAGACCGTCGCGGACATCCAGCTTGACCAGACGGGCGCCGCGACCCAGCGCGGACTCGAGGTTGGCCGGCAATCCCCGGCTCAGATCGTCGACGACGAGCACTTCGGCACCGCCGTCGACGAGCGCGTCGACGAGGTGGGAACCGATGAAGCCAGCCCCCCCGGTCACCACTGCCCGCATGGCTTTCAGGCTAGCGGTACCGGCGCGGGCGGTCCTCGATGTCAGATCCCGTACCGTTGCGGCGTGTTAGGGACGGCAGCTCAGCTGCGGGCGCGGCTTTCGGATGTCGCACCGGTCGGTGCCGGGCTGGTCCTGCTCGGTATCTCCGCGTATGCCTTCCTCGGCCTCGCCGGTCACGCGCTGGCGCCTCGCGAGTACGCGGCGGTGGCGTCGCTGTACCTGCTCA
>JBOHFU010000997.1:0-1510 GCA_050699675.1 Pseudonocardiaceae bacterium | reverse complement strand
TTACTCAACACAAGGTAGGTGCCGTCGGGGTCCTCGAAAGGATTCGTCATGTTTCACCTCCCCCGGCGAGATGGTGCAGCGGTGATCTCGCCAACTGGCTGTTCGAGGTCCGCCGCCATCGTCTCCGGCAACCACGCCACGCGCCGAGCGATCTGCTGTGCGGTGCCGTGATCGAACAGGTCGGGCCGATACCACAGCTGCAGTACCAACTTCGGCCCTGGCACCGCGATGAGACGCAGCGGGTGGTGCCAGGCGTCGTGGGCATCGATCACGGTGGCCCGCAGCCCGTTGACCGCTGTCTGCGGGCTGTCCGGGTAGTTCTCGAACACCGTCACCGTGTCGAACAGATCACCCAGCCCGGTCAAACGTTGAATTTCTGCCAGGCTTACATTCTGGTGCTGGGTCATCGCGGCCTGGTGGTCCTGCACTCGCGCCAGCATCTGCGCCAAGGTCTCGGCCGGATCCAACCGCACCCGCACCGGCAGGGTGTTCATAAAAAACCCGGCCATCGTCTCGACACCGGCGATCTCCGGCGGTCGGCCGGACACGGTGGTTCCGAACACCACATCATCACGTCCTGTCAGCCGCCCCAGCACAAGGGCCCAAGCGCCCTGGACCATGGTGTTCATCGTCAGACCGTGCTGACGTGCTCGCTGCTGGAGTTCCTGGGTCACGTCCTCGGACAATTCGACCGTGACGTGTTCCGGCGCCTCGGGCCTTCGGGTTGGATCGGGCAGCGTCACCAGGGTCGGATTTTCCAGCCCGGCCAACATTTCCTGCCAGGCCCGTTCGGCCTGAGCCCGGTCCTGTGTCGCCAACCAATTCAGGTACTCCCGGTATGGCGTCGTCGACGTCGGCCCACGCTCATCTGGCTGCCGGCACAGGGCCATCAGCTCATCCAGCAACACGGGCATGGACCAGCCGTCCACCAGGATGTGATGCACCGTCCACACCATCTGGTGTCGGTCCGGGCCGAGGCTCAGCACGGTAAAACGCGTCAACGGAGCTTTGGTCAGGTCGAACCGGCGCGCTCGGTCGGCCGCCAGTAATCGCGTGATCTCGGCCGCACATTCCTGGCTCGGCAATCCACTCAGGTGCCTCTCGGACCAGGGCAACTCGATATCCTCCGGCACGAACTGCACCGGCTTGTCCAGCCCGTCATACCAGAACCCGGCCCGCAGGTTGGGGTGGCGCCGCAGCAAGGTTTCGGCGGCTGCCCGCAACGCGCCAATATCCAGCGCTCCGCGCAACTCGATCACCAACTGGGTGATGTACGCACCCGGCACCTGTTCATCGTTGAGCTCGTGTGCCACCAGCACTTCCTGCATCGGCGCCAACGGCCAAATGTCCATTATGCCTGGACGAGCCGCTTCCAGCTGCTCGATTTCCTCCTGGGACAGTTCGGCGAGGGGGAAGTCCGAGGGGGTGTGGCCGCCGGCGTTGGGGCTGGTGGCGTGTGTGGCGAGTGCGTCTAGTGCCTGCAGCCAGCTTTGGGTCAGTTGTTGTACGG
>JBOHFU010000996.1:0-1515 GCA_050699675.1 Pseudonocardiaceae bacterium | reverse complement strand
AAGGGCCGCGACTTCGGCGTCGCCCTGCAGTTCACCAACTACCGGTGAAGGGAATCGTCCTCGCCGGCGGCAATGGCACCCGGCTGCATCCGATCACCCAGGCCGTCTCCAAGCAGCTGCTGCCGGTATATGACAAACCGATGGTCTACTACCCGCTCTCGGTGCTCATGCTGGCCGGGATCCGGGAGATTCTGGTCATCTCCACCCCCTTGGACCTGCCGCTGTTTCGCCGATTGCTCGGTGACGGCACCACGCTTGGCCTGCGGCTGAGCTACGCCGAGCAGCCCGAGCCCAACGGCCTGGCCGAGGCCTTCGTGATCGGCGCGGACTTCATCGGGGACGACCCGGTCGCCCTCGTCCTGGGCGACAACATCTTCTACGGCCCCGGCTTCTCCCGCACACTCCAGCAATGTGTGGCTACAGTGGACGGTTGTGTGCTGTTCGGTTACCCGGTCAAGGACCCGCAGCGCTACGGGGTCGGCGAGGTCGACGGCACCGGCAAGTTGATTTCCATCGAGGAGAAGCCGGCAGCGCCCCGCTCGAACAAGGCGATCACCGGCTTGTACTTCTACGACAACGACGTCGTGAAGATCGCTCGCTCGCTCACCCCTTCCACGCGCGGCGAGCTGGAGATCACCGACGTGAACCTGCACTACCTGCAGCAGGGCCGGGCGACGATGATCGACCTTGGCCGCGGGTTCGCCTGGCTGGACACCGGGACCCACGAGTCACTGCTCGAGGCAGGCCAGTTCGTTCAGGTACTTGAGCACCGCCAGGGCGTGCGGATCGCCTGCCTGGAGGAGATCGCGCTGCGGATGGGTTTCATCGACGCCGAGGCCTGTCACGCACTGGGCGAGTCGCTGGCGAAGTCCGGCTACGGCCAATACATCATGGAAGTCGCTCACTCCGCACGCTGACGTCAGGGCAGCTGGCGCCGAGCCATCTCCTCGAGGCGGTGAACCCGATCCGCGATCGGCGGGTGTGTGGAGAACAACCGCGCAGCGCCGTCGCCCGGCCGGAATGGGTTGGCGATCATGAGGTGGGACTGCGAGGTCAACGCAGGCTCCGGGCGCAGCGGCGCTGCGCGGGTGCCGTACTCCAGCTTGCGCAGTGCGCTGGCCAGCGCCAGCGGGTCACCGGTGAGCTGCGCGCCGGAGGCGTCGGCCTGGTACTCCCGCGATCGGCTCACCGCCATCTGGACGATGCCTGCCGCGATCGGACCGAGCAGCGCGATCAGGATCATGGCGAACGGGTTCGGACGATCGCCTCCGCCGCCGCCGAAGATTCCTGCGAACAGCGCCAGGTTCGACAACGCCGACACCATGCCGGCCAGCGCTCCGGCGACGGAAGAGATCAGGATGTCCCGGTTGTAGACATGCGACAGCTCGTGGCCGAGCACTCCGCGCAGTTCGCGCTCATTCAGTAGTTCGAGGATCCCCACCGTGCAACACACCGCCGCGTTGCGCGGGTTGCGACCGGTGGCGAAGGCGTTGGGTGCTTGTGTGGGGCTGACAT
>JBOHFU010000995.1:0-1515 GCA_050699675.1 Pseudonocardiaceae bacterium | reverse complement strand
CAGTGAGACACCCTCTGTCAACCTCAGGCCGCAACTCGAGGCTGGAGAGCCTGTTGACGGTTGCGAATGTGAATTTCCTCGTTGTAGTGGATGCCTTTGGTGAGGCAATGCCAGAGGATTTCCAGCCAACGGTTGGCCAGGGCGCGCAGCGCGGCGTGGTGGCTCTTGCCAGCGGCGATTTTAGTGTCGTAGAATTCGCGTGCCCATCGGGATGTGGTCAGGCTGCAGAACGCCCATTGGTGCACGGCCGTGCCGAGATAGTGGTTGTGTGCGAGTCGCCGGGCGACGACGTACTCGCTGCGGCCGGATCGGCGGGTCACGGGCGCGCTGCCGGCGTAGCATTGCAGAGCGTTCGGTGTGTCGTACTGTTCGATGTGGTCTCCGATCTCTCCGGCGATGCGGGCGGCGAGGATGTCCCCGAGACCCGGGAAGCTCAGGTAGATGTCACCGCCCGGGATCGCTTTTCCCGGGTCGGGTTCTTTCGGTTGCTTTGTCCGCCCGTAGCGCGGGGAACCGAGCAACAGCTCGGCCATGCGCCGTTCCCAGGCTTTGCGGGCTTGGCGCAAGGCCAGCAGCTGGGTGGCTGTCAACGAGATCGTGGTGGCTTTCGCCCGGGCCAGATAGTCTTTGACGGGCAGGTGCTCGGCGGCCAGTGCGTCGCTGACCCGGGCGGCGAACCGGTCCGGCCAGCCGTGGCGGGCGGCTCGGGCGAAGGCCTCGATCTCCGCTGGATCCGTGGCGGCGAGCTGGTCCTGGGTGGGCCAGCTGGCCAGCAGTTTCAACACTACCGTCGCACCCAGGTCGTCCCCAGCGATGGCCAGCGCGGCCGGGAACGTCGCCAGCAGATCGGCGCGCAGCCGGTTGAGCAGGCGACGCTCGTCGCGGGCCGCGCGCTCGTCGTCGCGGGCGATCGCGCGCAGTTCGGCGGCGAGTGCACCGTGCGGGATCAGCTTCCGCAGCTCCAGGAACTGATCCAGCGCCAGCACACAGCAGATACGAGCGTCCTCAGCGTCGTCTTTCTTCTTCGCCGGGCCACGACGACGAGCCACCAGGTCCGGATTCACCGGCAAGACCGTGAAACCGGCATCGACCAACGCCTCAACCAGCAGGCCGTGCCGTGTTTCCAGCACCACCCGCACCTCAGCTGGGTCCGGTTCCAACTCAAGACACCGGGCCACCAACCGGCCGATCCCGGCTGCGGTGTGGTCGATACGGAACTGCTCGATCACCCCCTCTCCGGGCCGGCCCAACGCCACATCGTGGAACGACTCCGCCCAGTCCACTCCCACACCAAGCAAATCACTCGACTCCTCTCGCATCGATCAGGGAAACGACTGGAGCGGGAGGCATTGCGTCGTGCTGATAAACCAGTCCTCATCGGGACAACACCCTCCAAGACGACTAGCCTCCAGCCAAAACCTCCGAGGACACAGTCTCACCTCAGTCCTCGCAGGACAAGCGCGCGAAGCGTTCCTCGGAGGTCCCAGCCATGAAGGAAGGTAGCGCTATCAGCGC
>JBOHFU010000994.1:0-1516 GCA_050699675.1 Pseudonocardiaceae bacterium | reverse complement strand
CCTTCGTCGACGCCGACGGAGACGTGGCGGCCAGGGACCCCCAGAACGAGTACTGCGAGTGGCACGTGACGCGCAACGCGGCGGGCAAGATCACGAAGGTCGTCTTCGTCACCGAGTCGCCGGAGTACTGGCAGCGCCTCTGGGATGCGGACCGCGCGACGGTGGTGAACCTCTACAAGACGTTGGTCGATCCGGCCGTGACCGAGGCCGACCTGCGAGTCGGCGGGCCCGGCAGTGGCTACGACAAGTTCAACCCGTTCAACACCACGAGCGGGATCGTGCACCTGATTCAGAACATCAACACGCTCTCCGCGGCGCTGGGCCTGACGCAGGGAAGCATCGACACCGGTTCCGCACGGGACGGCTACGAAACGCCGCCGCCAGGGCTCAGGACATCGGTGGACCCGCGCGTCATCTTCGACATCGGCGCGCTCGCACGAACCGGGCTCTCCCTGACCTTGCGCGACCCCATCGGCCTGTACATCACCGGCTACGACGACACCGGGTGGACGAAGCCGAACGGCTCGCCGGTGGGCGACTACTGGCACGTCGTGCGCGGCGCGCCTGGGCAGATCCTCCGTCTCGAATACCGGGTGCCTTCGAGCGCGGGATTCGTCGTCGGCGACATCCGCATCGGCGGCAGACGCATCGAGTGGGGCGGGCAGATCGCCGAGCACGTCACCTGCACGGTCGGCGGCGTGGCAGGAACGAGGGCGCGAGCATGAAGCGGGAGGCCGGCGACGCGTCGATCGAAGACCTCGAGATCTCCCTCGCGCCGAAGGAGCTGAACGCGAAGCTTGGCGACCTCCTGAACGAGCTCGGAAAGCTCGAGCCCGAGCTGGTGAAGGACGTCTCCATCTCCGCGCTGGGCGGCGACCCCGGCGCGGAGCTCCCGGGGGCGGAGCCCGAGCCGATCTACGACGCCAAGAAGCGCGGCACCATCCAGGGCAACATCATCCCGGGGTTCAACAAGGACCATCAGCACTTCCTCTTCTTCCGGCTCGGAACCCGGAGCCGCACGAAACAGTGGCTGCGGTGGATCGCCCCGCTGATCACGTCCATGGAGGAGGTGCTCGCCTTCGTGCGGGCGCACCGGGCGCTGCGCTTGCGGCTGGGCGTCAAGGAACCGCCGATGTGCGCGGCCTGGGTCAACATCGCGTTCTCGTACCGCGCGATCCAGGTGCTGGCGGGGAAGTCCGATGCGGCCGCCTTCGGCGACCAGAGCTTCCGCCAAGGTCTGGCCGCGCGTTCCACGTACCTCGGAGACCCGACCCGCCGCAGGGAGCCGGGCCACACGTCGCACTGGGTGGTCGGGGGGCCGAGGCGGGAGGCGGACATCCTCGTCATCGTCGCCGCCGACGACGCCGAGGACCTGGTGACGCTGGTCGACGCGATCAAGAGCCGGGCAGCGGACTTCGGACTGCGCCTGATGTTCGAGCAGCGCGGCGACACGCTGCCGGGCGGGTTGCGCGGCCACGAGCACTTCGGCTTCAAGGACGGCGTGTCACAGCCGGGC
>JBOHFU010000993.1:0-1516 GCA_050699675.1 Pseudonocardiaceae bacterium | reverse complement strand
ACAGATAATATCGAGCCGGATCGTGTTATCCCGGCCTCTCGACACTCGACACGCCGTACTATTTGTGGCACGGCCACGCAACTCCCGCGACCCCGACTCAGGTCTCTAACTTAACGGCATTGGGCCCTGGGCGCCACCCGGTCAGACGAGCAGATGAACGGGCCTGCCTGGACCTTCGACTATTTCGGCTGTGAACGGAATGGAGAGGTGCCAAGGTTGCCGATCGTGCCCGACCTGTACACGAATCCACGAACATTTGACTGGTTTCCCCGCTGGGCAGCGGCACGCCATCGATCGGCGAGACCGTAACGTTCTTGGTACACCGATGCGGTGTCTGTGCGGCGTTACCCACCCCCGAGGCACCGACGGCGACAGGGAATGGCTCTGGCCCACCTGCGAACAGTGCTGAGACGAGACATGCAAAATTGTAGGGCTTCGCCGGCGTCAGTGATCTTTGTAACTGAACTGCCAACAGCTGTTGGTGCCGGTGCCCGGACTGTTGAGGTTGCTGCGGACGTGTTCTGCGTCGGGGTAGGCGAGCCGGTCAAAGATTGCCAGAGTCTGCTGCCAGGCTTGATGGCGACGGTGAGGTCGCCAGTGGTGTGGTGGGTGTCGCCGAGGTGGGCTACTGGTGTGCACCGTGGTGTGGGTGATCGGCACGACGAGGCAGGTCTAGCCCGCCGGGACGACCGCGTTACCGCCCGCTCAGTCGAACTCGCCGTTGCGCGTTCTAGCGGTGAACGCGGCCCATTCGGCTGGGGCGAAGATCAACGCCGGTCCGGTCGGGTTCTTGCTGTCTCGGACGGCGCGGTGCCCGTCATTCAGCCGGGCGACTTCTACGCAGTTGCCGCCGCCGGTGCCGCTGCGGCTGCTCTTGGTCCAACGCGCGTGGGCAAGCTCGTCGCGCCCAACCGCGCGATGCGTGCTCATGGCTCCAACTCCCTCGCTGTGGTGGTGATCGCAGCGGCCGTCTCGTCCGGTCCGGCTGCTGCGGACCTTAGCTGGTCGAACGCCAGCCGGTAGATGCCGACATCCCTGGTTTTCTCGATGTAAAGCGTAGACGTCATGGCTTCCACGCACACGATGCGTCCGTCGTCGGGATCGGGGAACTCGAGCACGCTGAACGCCCCGTCAAGCCCGGGGTGTTCAGCGGCGGCGAAGGGCAGCAGGCGAAGTGTGACGTTCGGCCGGTCCATCATCGCGGCCAGGTGCTCCAGCTGCTCGCGCATCACGGCCGTGCTACCGATTGCCCGACGCAGCACGGTCTCGCTGATCACAGCATCCAGGATCAGCGGGTGGTCATCGGTCAGCCGCGCCTGGCGAGCCCGGCGAAGATCCACCGACCGTTCCATCTCTTCGGGCGTGGTGCCCAGTGGGAACGCGCCGAGTACGCCCGCCGCGTACTGCTCGGTCTGCAACAGCCCAGGCACGAGATCGGACTCGTAGGTGCTGATCTTGGACGCTTCGGCTTCCAGCCCCAGGTACCCTTCGAACCACTCCGGGAGCACGTCGTCGT
>JBOHFU010000992.1:0-1517 GCA_050699675.1 Pseudonocardiaceae bacterium | reverse complement strand
TCGTCGATGAGTGCCAGGTGCTCTACGGTGCGCCACACCCCATCGGCGGAGCCAAGGACGACGCCCGCGCCTGGCGAGCCGCCAAAAAGCTGCACGACCAGGCCCGCGCGGTCAACGTGCACCTGCTGCAAGCCACCCAGCGCCCCGACGACCGCACCCTGCCAGTCCGAGTCCGCGAAGGTGCGCACGTGAGGTGTGCGCTCAACGTGCCTAACCATGAGACCGCCAAGATGGTCCTGGCCGACGCCGCCGACCGGGGCGCCCGTCCCCAGGACTTGCGCCCCGGTGCGGACGCCGGCACGGTCGTGGCTACTGGCGAGGTCGAGGACATCCCGAAGGGCCAGGCGTTCGCGATCGTGCGCACCCACTACGTGTCCACCAAGGATGCCTACACCGTGATCACCCGGGCGATGGACATCATCCACCGCACCGGCCGCACCATCACCACCACGGACCAGCCCGCCGAGCCCGAACCCGTCCGGGGCCTGCTCGCCGACGTCCAGACCGTGATGGACGGCAGCGACAAGCTGCGTTCTACCGACGTGCTCCATCAGCTTCGGGCACGCTGGGAGCCGACCTACGGCGGTCTGTCGGCTCAGCAGTTCGCCACCGCGCTAGAGCACCGCGGGGTCAAGGTCAAAAAACGCAGTCTCGACGGGCAGCCCGGCCAACGAGTCGTGCTGGCCACCGATGTCACGGCCGCACTCGACACCCCGACATCCCCGAACCCCGACGTTTCTCGACCCGATCGGGGATGAGGCGGGCGGTGAGGCACTCACCACCTCCTAGGGCACGTGCCTTAGCCTCTCGCCCGGGCTCTGCCTAGCCACTGACCTGCAGCAAGGCAGACAACCCCAGTGAGGCAGACCGCCACCCACCACCTCAAATCCGGCCGTCCTGAGCGGCCTGGGTGGGTGTCCCCGTCTGCCTCATGTGGGGCCGGCCGGCCGCGGGGAGCGGAAGCGGGGTAAGGCTCAACCAGCGGCCGGCCGGGGATCAAGTCAGGGAGCGCCATGCCACTGGGCGGGTCGGAGGTCCAGTCGAATAAGTCAGCTCCGGCCAACCGAGCGCGGGTCATGAGTGCCGCCGGCCGTTGGCGACCGCAGCGTCGCTGTGCGGGTGCAGCATTCGCCACAGCCACCCGCGCTGCCGATGACGAACACGGCGAACCGGGCGCGACGGTTGCGGTTGATGCGCTGCCACCAACACGGCCGTGCACTTCGCGCACGGCCGACCCACCGGGGCGACCAGCGGCGCGGCCACGACACGGTAGCCACACAGCGCCAGGTACTCCCCAGTGCGGCCAGCGGCCACGTTCTCGTCCGTCACGTCGTGAGCCTGGCCGTCGACACAGCAGGTGATCGGAATCGTGCGCAACCGCTCTGCCGTGTCGTGGACGAATCGCGATCGTCGAGTTGGCATGGTGCATGTCCCTTGGGGCTGGGCTGATGGAGTCACGGCCGGGAAGCGGCGCTTGCTCGGGGTGTCCGGATCCCGGCCGTGACGTGGAGGCCCCG
>JBOHFU010000991.1:0-1527 GCA_050699675.1 Pseudonocardiaceae bacterium | reverse complement strand
ATCCTCGCCCTCGAATTCACCGCCGAGGACGACTACGACCGGATCGAGACCGGCGACACCCTCCAGATCAACGGGCTACGCGCAGCGCTGAACTCAGGGGATGATCTCACCGTGACCAGCACCAGTAAGGACGAGCAGTACCCGGTCCGCCACCGGCTCTCGCCGCGGCAGGTCGAGATGGTCCTCGCCGGCGGTCAAATCCCTCTGCTGGCCCGGGGGCAGAACCCGCAGAGCATGATCACCCCCGCCACCGCACACTAGCCGCCGGAAAGGCATACGGTGGGAGGCACCATGCCTCGTCTGCCCGGCAAGCAGCTGACGGCCCTCACCGCGGTGGTCCTGGGCCTGGTCGTCATGCTCGGTGGCCCGGGGCGGCTCGCTGCGGGTAGTGGCATCGGGGGCCATGCGCCGCTGGGTGTCGTGGCCGACCACGGTCAGATCGTCAGCGTCCCGGCCGCCCAGCAGCCCGTCGCCCGGATGATCGGCCAGGCGCCGGTCTCGGTCGGAGCCGTCCCGGCGGCCCTAACGGTTGCCGTCCTGTTCTTCTTGTGTCTCGCTCGCCGCGGCGGCAGGTGGCTGCCCTCCGCCAGCCTGGTGTTCCGGCAGCGGGGGCGGTCGCCCCCTGCGGTCCCGATCTCCCGACCCTGACCCCTGCTCGGAAGGGATGGCGCTGGCCGACGGACGGCCGCGCCCACTCTCCCGACCCCACCATGGAGATCACCATGCCGCGAAGCCACGCGGCCGAGACACCGACCCAGCCCACTGTCCGACGGCGGCACCCCCAGCATCGGCTCGCGCCGCACCTTCCCGCCCTGCGACGGATGCTGCTCGAGCAGCGCGCGTTCCGGCTCGAGCAGCTCGTCGAGCTGCGGGCAGCCGACGGCAGCGCGGTGGACACCGACGTCGCGGATACCGACAGCGGCCGAGCCCGGCGCGAGGTGGCCGCCCTGATGGCCGACGGGGCCCGGCGGGCGATGGCCGACATCGAGCTGGCGCTGGCAAGCATGGTCGCCGGGCACTACGGGTGCTGCCACGCCTGCCACGCGGACATACCCCTCGCGGTGCTGGAGGTCATTCCCCAGGCGAGGTTGTGCCTGTCCTGCCAGCGCAGCGAGTCCGACCTCTGGTAGCTCAAGACCAGGGTGAGGCTTGACCGAGCGCTGCCAAGTAGCGGTCGGCGAAGCCAGCGATGTCAGCCGGGCCGAACAGTGGGTGCCGGTAGCGGAACACCAGATGTAGCCGGCCTCCTGCGGTGACCGCCCCGACGGCCAGGCCCATGGGCATCCTGGTCGGTGGGGAGAACCACACCTCGCGGGTGTGCAGCTCGGGTCCGAAGTCCAGGTCCTCATCGAAGCGGCCGAGGTTGGACAGGATGGCCGTCGGGATCACCCGCTCCGAAGCGGCGAGGCGGGCAATGCTCCGCTTGGCCGGCAGCGGCAGGTGCTGGAGGACGTCGAGGAGCCTGACGGCGGCGGCGGGAGTGCGTTCGTCCTTGATGCGCCGGGTCCGACGGCGGATCGTCTTGAC
>JBOHFU010000990.1:0-1529 GCA_050699675.1 Pseudonocardiaceae bacterium | reverse complement strand
GCTCCCTCGGCTACGGGATGCCGATCGCGGCCGGCCTCACCGACTGCCAGGGCTTGGTGCACGCTCCTGACCACGAATGGGATCCGCAGGAGCTGCTCCGAGCATGCAACCTGGCAGTGTGGGAGTTTGATCACCTCGTCGACGGGCAGAAACCTTTCGAGCCGTACCAAGCGCTGCGCACTGCGTCACCGATCATGGACCTGAGTGGGGGCTTCGAGGCCTATCTCGCTCCACGTCGCAAGTCACGGATCCTGGGCGACCTACCGCGGAAACAGCGTCGGCTCGCCCGCGAATCGGGTGACGTGCGATTCGTCTTCGACTCTCAGGATCGGACGGCGCTGCGCACCCTGATGGATTGGAAGTCGGCCCAATACCGGCGGACGGGCCGCGCCGACCGGTTCGGTCAACCATGGATCACCCAGCTTCTAGAGGAGCTGTTCGAGGAGCACACCGACGGCTTCTCCGGTCTCCTCTCCGTCCTGTACGCGGGCGAGCAACTGGTCGCGGCACATTTCGGGCTGCGTTCTGCCCGCGTGATCGCCGCTTGGTTCCCCACGTACGACATCCGCTTCAGCAGGCTTTCGCCTGGGCTGCTGCTGCATCTGTGCCTGGCGGAGGCAGCAGCTGCCGACGGTGTAGACCACATCGACATGGGTCGGGGAGCGAAGGAATACAAGGAGTCGTTCAAGAGCCGGGACCTGATCGTCGCCGAGGGGCGGGTCGTGCGACGGGTGCCGACCGCCGCGCTGCACTGGGTACGAAGAGCTCCGATTCGTCGGCTACGGAACACCGTGACGGAACACCCGTCCCTGTTCCGCGTCGCCGATCGGATGCTCCACACATACGGTCGCGCGCGTACCAGACTATCGCGCTTGCGGCAGAAGAGGCCGGAGCAGATGCCATGAGGCTCTTGCCCCCGATGTCCACCTCAGTCGTTATCTGTGCATACACCGAGGACCGCTGGGACGATGTCCTCGCGGCAGTCGGGTCGGTAAGAGTCCAGCATACTGAGCCTCACGAGATCATTGTCGTTGTCGACCACAATCCCACCCTGTATGGGCGTCTGAAGTCGACGCTGCACGATGTGGTCGTCGTGGAGAATCGGCAGGCGCGGGGGCTGTCCGGCGGCAAGAACACGGGGGTCGCGGTGGCGCGAGGCGACCTCGTGGCTTTCCTCGACGACGACGCGGTGGCCGAACCGGATTGGCTGAGGTTCCTTGGCGCCTCGTACGCCGACGAGAACGTGATCGGCGTAGGTGGTTTGACTCGACCGCTGTGGGAGACCGAACGGCCTGCCTGGTTCCCAGCGGAGTTCGACTGGGTTGTCGGGTGCACCTTCGTCGGTAGAGAGCCTGGCCGGGTCCGAAACCTGCTCGGGGGCAACGCTTCCTTCCGTCGAGAGGCCTTCGATATCGCCGGAGGCTTTCCGGGCCACATCGGCCGCTCCGCTGCCATGCGACGGCCGCTCGGTTGTGAGGAGACGGAGTTCTGCATCCGGCTCGGCCGATTGTGTCCCGGATCCGTGTTCG
>JBOHFU010000989.1:0-1529 GCA_050699675.1 Pseudonocardiaceae bacterium | reverse complement strand
CCTGGGGGTCGCCGACACGGGCAGAAGGGTCTTGCGATGAGTCGCTACACCGTGACGACGGCCATCCCCTACGTGAACGGCAGGCCACACGTCGGGCACGCTTTGGAACTGGTCGAGACCGACGTGCTCGCCCGACACCGACGACAACTCGGCGACGAGGTCCGGTTCCAGACCGGCACCGACGACAACGCGCTCAAGAACGTGCAGGGCGCCGAGGCCGAGGGCATCTCCCCGGCCGAGTACGTCGAACGCGTCGCGCAACGCTTCCTCGCGCTGCGCGAGGCCCTCGACCTGTCCTTCGACGACTTCATCAAGACCAGCTCAGACCCTCGCCACAAACCCGGTGTGGACAAGTTCTGGACAGCGTGTGCCGAGCGTGGCGACTTCTACCGCAAGTCCTACACCGGGCTGTACTGCGTGGGCTGCGAACTGTTCTACCAACCCGACGAGCTGGCCGACGGGCGTTGCCGCGAGCACGCCACCGTGCCCGAGATGGTCGAGGAGAACAACTGGTTCTTCCGGCTCAGCGCCTACCAACAGCAGCTCCGCGACCTGATCGCGAGTGACACGCTGCGCATCGAACCGGTGTCCCGCAAGAATGAAGTCTTGTCCTTCATCGAGAGCGGACTGGAGGACTTCAGCGCCTCGCGCAGCATGACCCGCGCCCGCGGGTGGGGCATCCCCGTGCCGGGTGAGCCCGATCAGGTCATCTACGTCTGGTTCGACGCGCTGATCAACTACATCACCGGACCCGGTTACGGCACCGACGAAGCGAGCTTGCGCTACTGGTGGGACGACGCCGACGAGCGCGTACACGTCATCGGCAAGGGCATCATCCGGTTCCACGCCATCTACTGGCCCGCCATGCTGCTCTCCGCCGGGATCCCGCTGCCGGACACCATCTTCGTGCACGAGTACCTGACCGCTGGTGGCCAGAAGATCAGCAAGTCGGCCGGCACTGCCGAAGACCCCACCGACATCGCCGCCACCTACGGCACGGACGCCCTGCGCTGGTGGATGCTACGCGACGTCGCCCGCGCGGGAGACACCGACTACACCGCCGAACGCCTCGCCGCCCGCGCCAACGAGGACTTGGCCAACAACATCGGCAACCTGGTCAACCGCACCGTCTCCATGATTCACCGATACCGCCAGGGTGTCATCCCCTACCCCGTCCCAGACAATCCCGCTGCGGACGATCTGCGCGCGGCTCGATCCGAGGCCGCCCCGACTATCGATCGTGCGCTGACAGAGTTCGACTTCCGGCGCGCCACCGAGGCCGTCACCAGGGTCGGCGACGAAGGCAACCGCTACGTCGAAGCCGTGCGTCCCTGGGAACTGGCGAAGCCCGAGCGCAACGACCACGCCGATGGCAGCGCTCTCGACGCAGCACTCGCCGAACTGGTCACCACCTGCCGAGACCTCGCCACCCAACTCCAGCCGTTCCTGCCGCTGCTCGCCGGTCGCATCGCCGAGCAATGCGGCAATGACGGCCCCACAGTCGCCAACCCCAGCCCCGTGTTCCCCCG
>JBOHFU010000988.1:0-1532 GCA_050699675.1 Pseudonocardiaceae bacterium | reverse complement strand
CCGGCGCGGTGACCCCGCTGACTTGGGTGACGTTGTCGGCGCTCGGCACGCTGCCGCTGTCGGTGCAACTGCTCGGCACCAAGCACTACATATTCGGGATTTCCGGTGACCAGTCGTTCCGGGTGCAGTACCTCACCCGGTTCACCGACTCGGCGCGACTCGCCGACATCGCTTACCCGGATCTCCCGCCGTACTACCCGGCCGGCTGGTTCTGGATCGGTGGCCGCATCGCGGCGCTCGCCGGCGTGGGGGGCTGGGAGGCGTACAAGCCGTACGCCATCGCGACAATGGCCCTGTCCGGGGTGGTGGCCTTCTGTGTGTGGAGTCTCGTCGTACGACGTCCACCAGCCGTGATTCTGGCGCTGATCACCACCGTCATGGGGCTGCGCATCATGGCGTACGAGCCGTACCTGTGGATCCTCGGAGCAGCGCTGCCTCCGCTTGCAGTGCTCGCCTGGCGGGTAGTCCGCGCGGTCGCCGGATGCGTGTCGGTGCGGCGTTGGGCGGGCTCGGCTGTGCTGCTCGGCTTCGCCCTCGGCGCGACCGGTGCGATCTACAGCCTGCTGTTCTGGTTCCTCGGCATGCTCCTCGTCGTCCTCGGCGTCACAGTCGTGGCACGCACTTCCCGCCAGGGGCGTATTGCGGCGACGCGCCGCCTTGCGGTACTGGCGGCGCTGATCGGCGCAGTCGCGCTGCCGCTGGTGCTCCTCGTGTGGGCGCCCTACGTCGCGGCGCTTGTCGAGCAGGGATTTCGGTCCGGGGCCGCCCAGCGGTTCCTCCCCAGGAGCGGGGCGCTGTGGCCGCTGCCCATGGTGGAGCCGTCCCTCACCGGACTCGTGGCACTGGTCGGCACGCTGTGGATCGTGGTCCGTGCCCGTTCGAACGACGTGGCGCAGGCTCTCGGGCTCGTTGTCCTGACCGTCTACGGCTGGTACGCGCTGTCCACCCTTGCCCTCGCGGCGGGTACCACCCTGTTGGCCTTCAAGCTCGAAGCGGTGATGGTGGCGGCGCTGGCCTGTGGGGCAGTGCTGGGTGTGCTGGACGGTGTCCGCGGGGCGCGCCGATGGCTTGGCGAGGCCAGTCCAGTGCCCATCGGGGCGGCGGCCGGCGTGCTGTCGTTCGCCGTCGTGCTCGGCATGCTGCAGCCCGTTCCCGACGAGTACGAATGGAGCCGCTCCGCGGAGCACGGGGACTACTACCCCACGGGCGTAACACCGGCGGGCACGGCGGATGACGCGGACGCTGGGGCGTGGAACGACGAGCTCATCGCCACGATCGACGAGCTCACCGACGTCCCACCCCACGACCTCGTGGTGCTGAGCACGCATAGCCCGCTGTTGAGTTACCGTCCCTACTTCACGTTCCAGACGACGATCGACCAGTACGCCAATCCCCTGGCCGACTTCCCGGCTCGGCGTGCGCTCATCGAAAAGTGGGCGCACACGTCGACGCCGGCAGAGCTGCTCACGGCACTGGACGCTTCCTCGGTGCGGGCCCCGTCGGTTTTCGTGCTGAGCCGCCAACCCGACGGT
>JBOHFU010000987.1:0-1532 GCA_050699675.1 Pseudonocardiaceae bacterium | reverse complement strand
GAGGTTGTGGGTGGCGTTGTCCTTGGTCAGTTTGCGCTCGATGGCGGGGTACATCGCCGCGAGGGTGAACATGATGGCGGGAAGCACCATCGTCGGCCAGAACGACGCGGGAATCAGGTAGTCGCCCAGGTAGAGCTCCCAGGCAGGCCACAGCCGGGTCGAGCCGTCGAGCCAGCCGACGTACCAGTCGGGCTGGGATGCCGCCGAGACCTGGGCCGCGTTGTACGGGCCGAAGTTCCACACCGGGTTGATCTGGAACAACCCCGCCATGATGCAGATCACACCGATGTTCACCATGGCGAAGCCGCCGGCCTTCACCGCAAAGATCGGCAGAATCCGTATCCCGACCACGTTGCGCTCGGTGCGACCGGGGCCGGGGAACTGGGTGTGCTTCTGGTACCAGACCAGCCCGAGGTGCACCGCGATGAGCGCGAACAGGATGCCCGGGATGACCAGCACGTGAAGGATGAAGAACCGGGGGATGATCAATGTGCCGGGGAACTCGCCGCCGAAGACCGCCCAGTGCAGCCAGGTACCGATCACAGGTGGCGACATGGTGATCGCCGAGATGATCCGGAGTCCGGTTCCCGAGAGCAGGTCGTCGGGCAGTGAGTAGCCGGTGAGGCCCTCGAACCCGGCCAGGAACGCGATGAGGACGCCGATCATCCAGTTCGTCTCCCGCGGCTTGCGGAAGGCGCCGGTGAAGAAGGTGCGGAACATGTGCGCGACGATGGCCGCCACGAACAGCAGCGCTGCCCAATGGTGCACCTGCCGGATGAACAGGCCACCACGGACGTCGAAGGAGAGCTCCAGGGTCGACGCGTACGCCCGGGACATCTCGACCCCGCGGAGGTTCTGGTAGACCCCGTCGTAGGTGACCTCCGCCATGGAGGGGTCGAAGAACAGGGTCAGGTAAGTACCGGATAGCAACAGCACGATGAAGGTGTTCAGCGCGATCTCCCCGAGCATGAACGACCAGTGCGTCGGGAAGACCTTGTTGATCTGCCTGCGCATGCCAGCAGCCAGGTGGAACCGCTGGTCGAGCTCGTCGGCTGTCTTACCAGCCCTGGCAGTCAGGCCCGACGACTTGCTCGGCGTCGTCATCGCGCTCACGACCTCCGCTCCCAGAATGCCGGTCCTACAGGTTCGATGAAGTCACCCGTGGCATAGAAGTATCCCTCATCATTGACATCGATGCGCAGCTGAGGCAAGGCTCTGGTGGCCGGGCCGAAGATCGGCTTGGCGTATTCCAGCATGTCGAACTGCGACTGGTGGCACGGACACAACAGCCGAGCGGTCTGTGCCTCGTACAGCGAGGCGGGGCAACCCAGGTGGGTGCAGATCTTTGAGTACGCGTAGAAGTCGCCGTAATGGAAACCGACCTGGCCCTCGCGCTGGATCACCTGCGCCGCCTGCTCCGGCCGCAACCGGATGAGCATCACGGGGCTGTCGGACGCGCGCAGCGCCTTGTGCGCCTCCTCCTCCGACCAGGAACGCTTGTACGGGAAGACCGTCGCGATGCTGCCGGTGGC
>JBOHFU010000986.1:0-1533 GCA_050699675.1 Pseudonocardiaceae bacterium | reverse complement strand
GGCGATGGGAGCTGAACACTTACGTCGCGTCGAAGTGAATTGGGTGAATGACCGGCCTGGTGACTCGTGATTTGCGAGTGTGGTTCAGCCTGACCGCAGGGTGAGCCCGGCGACGACGCCGGGGGTCGGTGCCCGGGCGAGGTCGATCAGCAAGGAGATGGCGTCGGCGCTCTGCTGATGTGCGGTGCGCAGGAACGTCATCATCCGGCTCTGGGTCGCCGCTCCCCGGTCGCTGCGGTTGCCGCCCCACACCTTGCGGTTGACCACCGCAGGCCTGATGGCTTGCTCGCCCCGGAAGTTCGTGGCGTCGACGCCGTCGGTGGTGAGGAAGCTGAACAGGGCCTCGCGCTCGTGGCGGAGGTGCTTGATGAGCCTGCGGTTGGCGTCGTGGGGATGGGCCTGCTCGAAGAGCAGGTCGAAGCGCTCGCCGATGTCGGCGACGGCCTTGGTCCGGCCGTCGGCGTCGAGGGCCCGGGCGGCGAGGGCCTCCATCAGCAGGTCGCGGACCATCCGGGGCGTGGCCCGGGCCCAGGCCGGCTGGTCTGCGGTCATCTCGTGGCACCGGCGGAGGAGGTGAGCCAGGCAGGTCTGGTGCGTCGCCTTCTCATAGCCGTTGTAGACGACCCATCCGTCGCGCACGATGGTCCCGGAGTAGTCGGCGCCCACCAGCTTGGTGGCGGCGTCGAAGTCGCGGTGATGGTCCACGTGGTAGACGGTGGCGTCGTCGGTGGCCGCCGCCCACAGCCAGGCGCCCATCCCGGCGATGCGCCAGCCCGTCTCGTCCATGGTGGTGGCCGGGGCGCTGTTCACGTGCTCGACGATGGCGTCGTGGGTGGGGACGAGATCGGTGCCCGTCGACGCGCAGGACGAGGCGATGGCCCCGGCGGTGACGTCGATGCCCAGTCGAGCGAGCAGCTGCGAGCACTTCCCGAAGCTCAGCCCCAGCCCGTAGTGCAGCCACGTACCCCAGGCCATGGCCCGGGGCCCGACCTGGGACGCCGCCGCCCCCAAGGCATCGGAGCTCTGCTCGGGGTGGCGGCCCTGCACCCGGCGCCGGCACCCCCGGCAACGGCCCACGCCGACCCGGAATCTCGTCACCACCGGGCGGGCTTCGGGCAGCTCGGTCTGGAACTGCTCGGCCCAGCGCTCGAAGTCGACCCCCTCCCCGCAGTGCGGGCAGCACTCGGGCAGGGGGGCGTCCGCGAAGCGGTCGGGCTCGGGCGGCGACGGACGGTGGCCGTGACGGCCGTGGGCCTCACCCTTCTTGCGCCCGGGGGTCTCCCACTCCTCCTTGGGTTTGTTCTTGGAGAACGGCGCCGATTGGCGCTTCCCCGAGCGACGCACCTCCTCCAGAAGCCGTTCCAGCTCGGCGATTCGTGCGTCCTTGGCCGCCACCGTCTCGGTCAACGCGGCGACCCTGGCCTCCAGCGCTGCCAGCCGGTCGGTCCCGTCCACGGCAACGGTCTACCCGACTGCGCGCGGTCAGTGGTGGACCCTCACTCTGCGCGCGCCCTACCCGCTAAACATGTACGG
>JBOHFU010000985.1:0-1536 GCA_050699675.1 Pseudonocardiaceae bacterium | reverse complement strand
GCATGTGCAGGTTGTCCTGGTAGGCGGAGTGGATGGACCACTTCGAGTGCGGGGTGAGATACCGCACGGTGACCGACCGGTGCCCGTTAAGGCCAGTCGCCCCAACGTTGGGCTCACCGAAAAGAGCGGTCATGTCCAGCGGCGGCCGGAAGATCGGCAGCTGCTCACCGAGCTCGGACATCCAGTCGTGGTCGAGATAGAAGTGCTGCCGGCCGGTCAGGGTGTGCCAGGGCTTGAGCCGCTCGGTGTTGATGGTGAACGGGGCGTAGCGCCGGCCGCCGGCCTCGCTGCCCGACCACTCCGGTGATGTGATCACCGGCACCGGGCGGGACTGGGTATCAGCGAAGGTGATCCGCTTGCCTTCGTTCTCAGCGGCGAGGTCGGCGAGCTTGGTGCCGGTGCGCCGCTCCAGTGCCTGGAAGCCCTCGACGGCCAGCCGGCCGTTCGTCGTGCCGGACAGCGCGAGGATGGCCTCGGCGGCGTGGGTGTCCTTGGCCAGCGACGGCCGTCCGGCGGCGCGCCCGGAGACGACCGCGCCGTTGGCCGCCCTGAGGTAGTCGACCTCGGCGTCGGGGTGGACGGTGACGCCCTTGGTGGTCAGGCCGACGCGCTCCACCAGCGGGCCGAGCGCGGCCATCTTCTCGCCGATCGCCGGGTAGTCGCGCTCCACCACGATCAGCCTCGGCATGGTCTTGCCAGGTATCGGCTCGCATTCGCCGGCTTTCCAGTCCAGCACCCGGCCGCCGGGCTGCGCGGTGGCATCGGCGGTGTCGTGCAGCAGCGGTACCGCCACGATGTCCTGTCGCACTCCGAGGTGTTTCTCGGCCAGCCAGGAGAAGCCGCGGGCGATCCGGTGGAAGGCCTCGAAGTCGGTCTTGGTCTCCCATGGCGGGGAGATCGCGGGGGAGAAGGCGTGCACGTAGGGGTGCATGTCGGTGCTGGACAGGTCGTGCTTCTCGTACCAGGTGGCGGCGGGCAGGACCACATCGGAGAACAGTGTGGTGCTGGTCATCCGGAAGTCCAGCGACAGCAGCAGGTCGAGCTTGCCGACCGGCGCCTCGTCGCGCCAGGTGACCTCCACCGGGCGCACCCCGTCGTTATCGGTGGCCTGCAGGTTGGAGTCGCTGCCCAGCAGGTGGCGCAGGAAGTACTCGTTGCCCTTGGCTGAGGAGCCGAGCAGGTTGGCCCGCCACACGGTCAGGCATCGTGGGAAGTTCTCCGGTGCGTCTGGGTCCTCGCAGGCGAACCGCAGGTGCCCGGTGGACAGCCCGTCGACGACGTGCTGTGCGGCGTCCTTGCCCAGGCGTTGCGCCTCGTCGGCCAGGTCCAGCGGGTTGCGGTTGAACGTGGGGTAGCTGGGCATCCAGCCCAGCCGGCTGGCCAGCGCGATGTTGTCGGCCGCGGTGCGACCCGCGAAGCGTCCTTTCGCCAGTGGTGAGGCCATCGCCTCGGCGGTGAACGGGTCGTAGCGCCACTGATCGGTGGCCAGGTACCAGTACACGGTGCCCTGCATCTGCCGCGGCGGCCGCTGCCAGT
>JBOHFU010000984.1:0-1536 GCA_050699675.1 Pseudonocardiaceae bacterium | reverse complement strand
CTGCGTCGTGGTGTCTTACAACAGTGCCGCGGATCTTCCGACCTGCATTGACTCACTCACCAGCCAGGAGGGCATCTCTACGCGTGTCGTCGTGGTGGACAACCTCTTCTGCGATGACAGCGTGGGAACCGCTCGGCAGCGGGGCTCCGCCGTCATCGCGAACAACTCGAACCGCGGCTTCGCCGCAGCAGTGAACCAGGGACTACAGCAGGGCTCCGCACCGTGGGTGCTCATTCTGAATCCGGACGCACAGATGGCGTCCAGCGCGCTGCGCACTCTTATCGAGAGGGCTCAGGCAGAAGCAACTGTGGGCTGTGTGGGACCTCGCACACTCAACGACGACGGCACCGATTATCCAAGTCGGCGCTCCTTTCCCAGCATTCTGACGGCTGCGGTCCACGGGCTTCTCGGCTCCGTGTGGCCGGCCAATCCGGCAACCCGTCGGTACCACGCCGATGACATTCCTCGCGACCAGTCTTCCGTCGTGGATTGGGTGTCGGGGTCCTGCATGTTGCTGCCGCGGCGCGCCTGGGAGAGCGTGGGAGGATTCGATGAGCGGTATTTCATGTACGTCGAGGACATGGACCTGTGCTTCCGGCTGCGGTACGCCGGGTGGAAAACCGTGTACGAGCCGGCCGCGACAATCATGCACTCTCGTGGACAATCGTCGCGGCATCGCCCGCTCCGGTCGGTCCTGCACCACCACGTTGGGGCGGCCCGCTTCTATTGGCGGTCAGCCAGCCGGTGGCACCGGCCGATCACGTGGCCCCTTGCCGTTCTTGCTTTGGCCGTCCGAGGCGCCGCACAGGTGTCGGCGGGGGCGCTGCGTGCTGGTCGTTGAGGTAGCGCGCAAGGTGAGTCGGTCGCCAAGATTCGTCATGGCGACGGACCGGTAGCCGTGAATCCTCGTGCGGCAATCCTCTGCCGCGCACAGACAGCGGGGCACCGCGATGCTCACGTACTCGGTAGTTTCGTAGTCCCACGTCAGCTCGTCGCCCGGCTGGATTTCTTGTGAGGCGACGAAATCATAACCATTGACTGTTGTCGACAACGCCGGTGTTGGGCTAGCAGGAAGGCGCTTTTCGCGGTCAAGACACGACCAACTCTCCGGGCTCGGTAGGTAGCGAGCGAGACCGCGTAGCGGAGAGCGGGTGAGCAGGCGAGCCGAAGCGGCGAGGAAGGGTGGCCGCACCCCGGCGACACGGTAGCTTCTTCGCTCCAACGAGTAAGCTGTTTCAAGGGGTGCTAGACATGGCTGAACAGATCGACCCGGCGCTGTGGGACAAGCCTGCCATGCACCGCGCTCTGGCCGTCCGCGACGTTGGCGAGGTCTACCGCCTGCTGGGGCGAGTAGGTATCTCGCAACGGCAGATCAGCGAGCTCACCGGCCAGTCGCAGTCTGAGGTCAACGAGATCTGCCGAGGTTACCGGCAGGTGCTGGCGTATGACCTGCTGGTGCGCATCGCGGACGGGCTGGGCATCCCGCACGGCCACATGGGGCTGGAGTACTCGCAGGATTGCAAACTGACACTTATA
>JBOHFU010000983.1:0-1536 GCA_050699675.1 Pseudonocardiaceae bacterium | reverse complement strand
CTCGACTTTTGCAGTTCATGCGGCGGCGAGGGCCCAGGCGTGCTGGACTTCGAGGATTTGTTGAGTTGTGGCTGGTTGGTGGGTGGTGGGCATAAATTGGGCGGCGATGATCTGGCGGCGGAGCTTGATGAGCATGTCCAGGGTGGAGGGTTCGGTCTTGGACCGGTACCACGGTGCCCGGTTGCGGCGGTCCTGGGCGTCGGTGTGGTCGTGGCCGTGTAGGGCGTACCAGAGGATCAGGATGCTGTGACAGAGGAGTCCGAAGGGGACGGTGCGTTCAACGGCTTTGGGGGTCCGATTGCGTGCTTGCCCGACCCCGAGGATGTTCTTGACGTCGAAGAATGTGACCTCGATGGACCAGCGGGCGGCGTAGCGGGCGATGATCTCTTCCGGTGTCGCGGTGAGGTCGGTGGTGATCAACGCGATGTCGTATCCGCTGCTGGTACTGGTGGTGGTGCGGCTGGTGTCGCGCACCAGAATGACGCGCACGGGGTCGGTGCGCCAGGTGCCGTACCACAAGCAGGTCCGCTCGGCGATCGCCACGGTGCTGGTGGCGCCGTAGCGGAATACCGTGACGGTGCGCCAGGTCGCCGAGGCGGCGATATCGGCTGGTGTGCCGAGTCGTTCGCCTTTCCGTCTGGGGCGGCCACGTTTACCGGTACGAGGTGGCGCCACCTGGGAGAACACCGCGTTGGTCTTGGCGCGGGTGGTCATGGTCATTCCGTCACCCAGACCGATGAACGCGCCACAGCCGTAGGCCGCGTCGCCCACGACATGGATCTCCCGGTCAGCAAACCGTTCGGCGATCTGATCGACCAGGTCGCGGGCCAGGTCCGGCTTCGAACGGCCGCCCTTGACCGCCAACGCCGCCAGCACCGGTAACGCCACCGGCCGAGACAGGAACGGCAGCCTCACCACGATCGCCACGACCACCCAGTTGTTACCGAACCCGAGCTTGACCTGTCCCCCGGCCGACCCGTCGTGAAACCAGCCCACCGCGTGGACTTTCTTGCCGCGCCGACGAAACAAGGTGTCGTCGATCGCGACCAGGATCGGTGCCGGTGGCGCCAGCAGGTAGGTGACGATCACGCCCGCGAGCGTCAAGCCGACCTGCAGTGGGTCCCAGCGCGCAGTCGAGAAGAACCGGTGCGCCCGGCAGTGATGCCACACCCGGGCCAGGCCCGCTCCAGTGAGTATCCCACACACCGTCCGCGCCACCGGCTGCGCAAACAACCCCGCCACCAACGCGGCGAACGTCTCGAAAGTGGGAGCAGTGAAACACGGCCGGAACGTTGTCAGCACACGCGACAACGTCCCGGGTAGGGTGACGTCCCGGAGCATCGGCGGAACACTCTTTCGGTATCGGCAGAGCTGTTATAGACACCGCCGATGCTCCACCCACCACCCAGCAAGATCAACACGACACGCCGGTACCTGAGGGCCGGGCTACCCGGCGTACCTGAGGTCACGTCACGACCCGACCCACCGTGGTCGCACCCGACACCGCACTACGCAACCAAAAGTGCAAAAGTCGAG
>JBOHFU010000982.1:0-1538 GCA_050699675.1 Pseudonocardiaceae bacterium | reverse complement strand
TGCGCGACCGGTCTACAGGCGCGGGCTGAGGATGCTGGCGATGAGTTCGCGTTTGCTGTGCACGCCGAGTTTGTCGAGCACCGCTTTGACATGGTCTCGGACGGTGTAAGTCGAGATGTACAGCCGTTGGGCGATCTCGGGGTTGGGCAGCCCGTCGAGGAGGAGACGAGCGAGCTGGCGTTCGCGGGTAGTGAGCCCGTGGGCGTGAAACACAAGGGCAGCGACATCAGCGGGTGCAGCGCGCTGGATGGTGACCGCGACGGTGCCGGTCGGGACGGCCATCCCGGTGAGGGGGGAAGCGTGGATGGTGAGCCAGTCGCCGGCCGGGGTTCGGGTCCGCACCCGGGCCGCAGCCGCCGTGGCGGTGAGGCATGCGTCAGAGTATTCGGGAAGGGAACGCAGCCGGGCCGCCACCGAAAGGACGGGTACCGGGGCGGGAAACAGAGGCTCGCCGGGGATGGCGTAGGAACGGAGCAGGGTCACCCACTGGTCCCCCTCCGGGGTGGTGGCTTGGATCGCGTCGTGAGCGTCGAGGACCAAGGTGCCGGGGCCGTGCGGCACGTCGGTCGTCGGTGCACTGACGCAGGTCAGCGCTGCCCGGAGGGCCTTGGCCATGGGCACACCCAGCCGGAGCAGGAACTCGGCCTCCTCGATGGTGAAGTGTCGACCGGTGCGGTCACGGAGCAGCTCCAGGTGACCCCAGCAGTACCCGTCGGCAAACAGCGACAGACGCAGCTCGTCGGCGACGCCGTGCGGGTCATACAGCTCACGCCAGCGAGCGCTGCGGTACAGGTCCCCGGCGGTCGTCTGGCTGAGCACAGTGATGGCAGGACCAGCATCGTCGGCCATGGTGGGCAGCCGGTCCAGAACGTCGCCGCCGTATTCGAGGGCCAGGAAGCGCCCAAGATCGGTGGCGGCCGGGCTGTTGCCTGTACCGGAGGACACCAGCTGGCTACCCGGATCGGTCAACGTCCAGCACCAGGCGTCGAACGGCACCGCCCGGCGCAACAGCACAACTAGCTCCTGGCGCAAGGTGAGGGTATCGCGGTAGTTGGTCTGTGACACCGCCAGCACCAGCTCCTGTGTGCGGGCCGCTGCGGTGCTGTGCATGTGAGGCCCTTCGTTGTCGTGGTCCCAGGCTACCCGACGACGACGATATCCCCCCTAGACGGGATAGACGTCACCGGTCAGCGCCCGCAGTGTTTGCGGGGACGAGCCGCAGGATCGCGTAACTAAGGGGTCTCGATTCCGATGACAACCGCCACTATCAGTTATGCCTCGACCGGCGCCACGGACAGCGTGGCTGAGCTACTGCTAGGGGTCCGCGACAGGGATCCGGCCAGCTGGGAAGAAATCGTGCGCCGGTACGGCAAGCTCGTGTCCCTCACGGTGCGGTCGTTTCGGCTGCAGGAGACCGACGCACTCGACGCGGTGCAGATGACCTGGCTGCGGCTGGCCGAAAACGCCCACCGGGTGAAGTTCCCCGAGAAGCTGGGCGGGTGGCTGGCGACTACCGCCCGCCGCGAATGCCTGCACAT
>JBOHFU010000981.1:0-1539 GCA_050699675.1 Pseudonocardiaceae bacterium | reverse complement strand
GTAGTAACAACCTGAGCGGTTGAAGTCGCGGGACATCCTCCTGGTGAGGTTCTCGGGCTTGGAGTCCCGATCGCACCAGGAGGATGTCGTGTCCAACGGTAGTAGCCGTCGGTTGTCTCGGGGAGACCGTCGCCGTAATGAGAAGCTGGCCCGCCTGCGGGCGGTGATCACCCGCGAGTCCGCGGTGCTGGCGTTCGATCTGGCCGCCGATAAGCAGGTGTGCGCGTTGACCGACCCGGACTCGCAGGTCCTCGCGCGCCGCACGGTGCGGGTCAAGGCCTGGGAGCTGTCTGCGGCCGTGGGCTGGGGGTTGGCGCGGGCGGCCGAGGCTGGGTTCTTCTCGGTTGTGGTGGCGTGCGAGCCGACCGGGCACCGGTGGCGGGTCCTGGACCAGATCGCCGCCGAGGCGGGCGTGGCGCTGGTGTGTGTGCAGCCGCTGCTGGTGTGCCGGGCCCGGGAGGCCGAGGACTTCACTCGCAACAAGAACGACGACACCGACGCGATGATCATCGCCCGGTTGGTGACCGAGCTGCGCTGCTACCTGCCCGAGCGGGCCGACCCGACCTGGGCCCGGCTGCGGCACCTCGGGGCGCGGCGCACCGCGCTGACCGTCGATGTCGGCGCGGCGCGCCAGCAGGTCCGGGACCTGCTCGAGTGCGCCTGGCCCGCGGTGCTCGGCGCGGCGTGCCAACCGCTGGACTCGAAGAGCTGGCTGGCCGCGGTCACCGTCGCGCTCGACCGCCTCGGCGCCGACGGGGACCTGTCGGTCCTGCGGCGCTGGGGGTGGCGCAACGTCGCCGCGGCGGTCCGCCGCGAGCTGGGCGCGACCCGCTGGTGCTCCGCGATCGTGCGCGCGGTGTTCGACGCCGCCACCGACCCCGCCCATGCCCTGGTCGGGGTGCTCAACCAGCGCGCCGGCGCCCTGGAACGGGTCCGGTTCGCCCTGGCTGACCTGGCCCACGCCCGCGCGCAGATCGCCGTCGTCGAGCACCGGATGCTGGGCGTGCTCGACGAACTCGGGCTCACCGAGCTGGTCTGCTCCATCCCCGGGGTGTCCGCGATCGGCGCCGCGACGATCCTGGCCGAGGCCGGGGACCCGACCCGGTTCAGCAGCGCCCGCGCCCTGGTCAAACACGCCGGGCTCTGCCCGCGCGACAACTCCTCGGGCACCTACCAGGGCAAGACCTCGATCAGCGGCCGTGGCCGTCCCGAGCTGCGCCTGGCCGCCTGGCGCGCGGTGTTCACCGCCCTACAGCACAACCCCGTCCTCGCCGCGAAACACACCCACCTCACCGGCCGGGCCGACAACCCGTTGACCGACACCCAGGCCCGCGTCGCCGTCGCGGCCAGCCTGCTGCGCCAACTGCACGCCGTCGTCGTTACCCGCACCGCATGGGACCCCACCATCGCCGCCGGCCTCGACCGCGCCGACCACACCGACCAGGAGGCCGCCGCTGCCTGACCGGCCCCGCTGACCACGCGGGCGGGGCGAGCTCGCATCGCCGTCGGGAACCACATCCCGCAACTGACCATGAGCAG
>JBOHFU010000980.1:0-1540 GCA_050699675.1 Pseudonocardiaceae bacterium | reverse complement strand
CTGTTTCGGGCTTCGTGCAGCACGCGGTGCGGGTGTCTCTCGATGATGTCGCCGGCTGGGGAGCGATGCTGGCGCAAGCTCTGACCGAGACCGGTGGTGACCTCACCGCAGACGAACGAGCGTGGGCTGACCGGATTCTCGGCACGGGGCAGCCCGGCAAGCAACCAGCAGCGTGACCGCGGGAGTCACTTTCGACGCCGGCGGGCTCATCGCTCTCGATCGCAACGACCGGCAGGTGATCGTGCTGCTCGCCCGAGCCACCGAGGCCGGTGCCCGCGTCACCGTCCCGGCAAGCGCCCTGGCGCAGGCGATCCACCGGCCGCAACGGCAAGCCCGTCTCGCCAGGCTGATCCGCCAGCCCACGACGGACGTCGTCCCCCTCGATCGTGTCGATGCCATCAACACCGGGCGACTGCTCGTGACCAGCGGTACCGCCGACGTTGTCGACGCCCACGTCGTGGTCTGCGCACGACGTAGTGGTCAGCAGGTCGTCACCACCGACCCGGATGACCTTCGCCAGCTCGATCCGCACCTCGACATCGTCAAGGTCTGATCTCGCATGGATGCTCCGCTGGTGCCTGTTCAGGGGATGGGCGCGCTCACCGACGTGGTGCCTTCGTTGCTGTCCGGCCTCGGGGTTGCAGGGTTCGCGGATCGGCTGGCACTTCCCCCGGCCAGCGGGGTATGCCTGTTGCTGGTGGACGGTCTGGGGTGGCAGGCGCTGCGGGCGCATCCTCAGGACGCCCCGTTCCTCGCGTCTCTGACCGGAGGTAGCGAGCCGATCACAGCGGGATTCCCGGCAACGACGGCGACCAGCGTGGCTACTCTCGGAACGGGCCTGCCGGCAGGTCAGCACGGAATCGTCGGCTTCTCCTTCGCTATCCCCGACGGATCGCTGATCAACGCCTTGAGCTGGCGCACCCACGACGGGGGCGATGGGATCGATCTGCGGAAGCGGTTCATTCCCGAGGACATCCAGCCGGTGTGCACGGCGCTGGAACGGGCAGCGGATGCCGGTGTGCGGGTCACGCGAGCGGCCCCGCACCTGCACGAGGGGACGGGTTTGACCGGGGCGGTTCTGCGTGGTGGCGACTTCCGCGGGGTGCACGCGCTGGGCGACCTGGCCAGCACCGTGCTGGCCGCCCTGTCCGGCAGCCAGCGAGCGTTCTGCTACGCCTACCACGGTGACCTGGACCTGCTCGGTCATCGGTACGGCGCCGGATCGCTGCCGTGGCGGCTGCAACTGGCCCACGTCGACCGGCTGGCCGCCGCGATCGCCGAGAGGCTTCCGCCGGGCGCCCAGCTCGTGGTGACCGCGGACCACGGGATGGTGACAGTGCCTGAGCAGAGCAGGCTCGACTTCGACACCGAACCGGCACTGCAAGCCGGGGTGCGCTTGCTGGGCGGCGATCCGCGGGCCCGCTACGTCTACACCGAGCCGGGCGCCACCGACCACGTGCTCACGACCTGGCGGGAGCTGATCGGGGATCGGGCGTGGATCGTGACCCGCGACGAGGCCATCGCTCAGGGGTGGTTCGGG
>JBOHFU010000979.1:0-1540 GCA_050699675.1 Pseudonocardiaceae bacterium | reverse complement strand
AAACCGCAGCCGCGAAACCGCAGCCGCAAAAACCGCAGCCGAATCGAAAACCGCACCGAAAGACATCACGAGTGGCATTGCCCAACGCCGCGCCACTACATGCTACCGACGCCCAACGCCACGCGGCACGGCTCGTCGCTACCTAGTTCTCCCGCCCCACTGCGTAAGGTCATGCCCTACACCACCAGGTTGCGGGGAGAGGCGACCCACGATCCGCCACCCCTCCCCGCACAGCACGCGACCACGTGATCGCCCAGCGACATCAGAGCGACTCAGCTGTAGGCAGCTCCGCCGGCACCGCCAAGGCCCCCGCCGCCCGCGCCGCCGACGCCGGAACCGGCATAGTTGGTCTGGTCACCGAACAAGTTGATGTTGATGAGGTTGGCACCGAGGCCGCCCCGGCCGACGCCACCGGGGCCACCCAGGCCACCGTTGCCGCCACGGCCAGCACCGCCAGCGGCGCTGAACACCGACAGCACGGTACGGGCCGGCAGCAGCTCCACGTGCTGCCCATCGAGCTCGGCAAAGCTCAGCGCGTCAGACATAAAATCCCCCTAGGAAAGGTGGTCCCGGTGTTCCCCGGGACTGCAGCGCCGCGTCGGTGGCAGTACCGGCCCGGCACCACATACCCTGCCCACAGTGACACCCCGTAGGCAATCAGTAGCGGTACTTAACTCTTCTAGGTGGACTACTTAGTTCTGAGAGCGCCCCCGAATACTCTGAGTACCTGTGTTGAACCTCCACGTCCACGTCAGCGTGCTGCGGTGCCGCTCGATCCGCGCTCTCGCTGATGAACAACCGTGGTAACCGCGAGGGGAGGGGCGGCCCATCCGCCACCCCTCCCCTCGCCATCCGCGCCTTACGCGATCAGATGATCGCCCTGCGACCCCAGCTCGACTCAGCTGCCCACGGCTCCGCCAGTACCACCACCGGCGCTGCCGCCAGCGCCACCGAAGCCGTCACCAGCGCTGTTGGTCTGGTCGCCGAACAGGTTGAGGTTGATCAGGTTGAGACCGAGGCCGCCCCGGCCGACGCCGCCGGTGCCGCCCTCGCCACCGTTGCCGCCACGGCCACCGCCGCCGCCGGCGCTGAACAACGACAGGACGGTACGGGCCGGCAGCAGCTCCACGTGCTGACCGTCGATCTCAGCAAGGGTCAGTGCGTCAGACATCAAATTCCTCCTAGGAAAGGTGGTCCCGGTGACCCCCGGGACTACAAACACCTCATCGGTGGCAGTGCCGATTTGGTACCTCATACTCTGCCCGGCAGTTACATCGTGTGGCAATCAGTAGTCACACGTAACTCCTCCAGGCGTACTACCTAGGAGTGGCCTGCTTGGTCGAATACGTAGGGGGCGGCGACATTCTACGGAGAGCCCAGATACAGATACCTACGATGGACCGTAGATTCGCCCTTTGCGGGACTTCCATCACCTGGTGTCGATGACATCTGCGACATCCTGGTAATCGGAAGAAAAGGTGGCCCAAGCAGGTCGACCCTGCCCGGCCACCCCTCACTAGCCAACGATGCGGTCGAGCGA
>JBOHFU010000978.1:0-1543 GCA_050699675.1 Pseudonocardiaceae bacterium | reverse complement strand
GATCGACCACCGCCGCCACCGCGCTGCGACGGTGCAGCCAGCCGAAGACACCCAGCACCAGCAGCGCGGTCACCTTGCCCAGTACCAGCAGCCCATAGGTGGTGAGCAACTGGTCGGGGGTGACCCGGACCAGCGCATTGATCACCCCGGAGGCGGCCATCACAATCCAGCAGACCAGCGCCAACCGGCAGAACCGTTGGGTGGCGAGCCCAGCGTGATCACCCCGGCGGGTGAGGTGCGCCAGCAGGGCGATCAGGCCGCCGACCCACAGGGCGGCAGCGACCACGTGATAGAGCAGGCTGCTGGTGGCGATGTCGTGGGAGCCGCCGGCCGAGGAGTGCCCGGTCAGCGCCACCGGCATCAGCCCGACGACCGAAAGCGCGAACAGCCACGTCACTGCGCCCCAGGTCAGAGCGACCCAGCAGAATCCGGCCAGCACCAGGGTTATCCCCGCAGTGAGCGCCCAGGCCCCAGGCTGGGACAGCTCGGACACCAGTGATGCCAGCAGCCGTGGTTCCAGCACCTCGGTCACCGGGCGGCCCACCGCGCCCGCGGCCAGCAACGGAACCATCAGCGCGGAGGTCAGAGTCCAGACCAGGGCGGCGATCCGCGCCGTGCGCACGGCCGCGTAACCGCCGGTATCGAGATAACCTGAGGTTTGCGGCGGCACCAGAAACGCCGCCAACAGCAGCGACCCGACTGTGACCACCGCGGCACATTCGGACAGCACCCGTATGACGGGCAGTCCGGCTCGGGTGAGCAGCCCCGGATCGGGCAGCCCCAGCCCGGCGAGCCCATCACCGCCCAGAACAACGACCAGCCCAGCGCCGATAGCCGTGGCCAGCAACACTGCGACTGCGACCAGCACGCCGAGCTGACCGCGTGTCCCGGCAGCGTGCCGGGGGGAGCCCTCGACGGTCACACGCGCCAGCCTAGGCGCTCACCACGACGACCCTCCCGGCTCCCCCGGGCGCCCCTGGATCGCATTCAGCGGGCTCAGCGGGGTTATCAGGCGGTCGTTTGCCCCGCTGAGCCCGCTGAATGCGATCGGGCGGCTGCCCCTCGCTACCCTGCTCATGGGCGTTCACTCGCGCTCCGGCCCCCGTAGCTCAGCCGGATAGAGCAAGCGACTTCTAATCGCTAGGCCGCAGGTTCGAGTCCTGCCGGGGGCGCTCCGCCGCAGCTCAACGGCCTCGGCTCGGCGCTCGTCCCCAGGTCAGCAGGCATCGGACATCCACAACCCCTGGCCCGCCAGCTCGCCGCTGCCACCTTCGTCACCCGTCAGCGAGCTGACCAAGTGGACTTACGCGGTACGCAGCCTGTCCTCCACTGATGTGGACGCGCCGCTCCCGCCATAGCGGCGACGGTCCGATACTGCACGAACTGGTAGCCGCTCTGCGATCGAGGGTGGGACAAGCTGGGGAAGAGCTGGCCTAAACCACCGATTGAGCGGGTAAAGCTCCTGCTCGGATGCGGTAGGTTCCGCCCCGGTCTGGATTCGGACCGGGACGTCTGCGGGGGTGATGGAGCGCCATGGGCGAGT
>JBOHFU010000977.1:0-1545 GCA_050699675.1 Pseudonocardiaceae bacterium | reverse complement strand
CCACCACCCCATCGGGCATATTCGAGCCGCCGGCGTTGTGCGCCACCGGCCCCACTGTGCGCATCGCCGCCGCCACCAGATGACTGGTCGTGGTCTTGCCGTTGGTCCCCGACACCAGCACCACTCGCCGCCCAGCGGCCAAGCGCCGTAGCACCGCAGGGTCTAGGGCCAGCGTCACCCGACCACCGATGATCGACCCAGCACCCAGGCGCAGCCGCCGCGACAGCCCCGCTGTCGCCAGCCCGGCCTGCACGGCAGCGCGCGACCACCACCCCAACCGGCGTCCCTGACGGGACGACGTCGCCACCGGATTCACCCCGTGTGCCCCCTCCCCGATCCTAGGACACCAGCCTAGCCACCATCCGTGCCAGCAAGTGTGCTCGTCAGTAGAGGGCTGCCCGCAGCCGTCGGCCACCCGGCCGGTCAAACCCTTCTCAGCCAGCTGATCCGCGGGGCACCACCCATCGGGTGTCCTGGCCGGTCACTGCGGCGATGTGGTCGAAGTCGCTGTCGTAATGCAGAACGATCGCCTGATAGTGCTCCGCCGTTGACGCGGTGAGCAGGTCGACGATCCCGGCGCCACGATGCTGACTGCGGGTGGCGAGCATTGCCTGTACCACCTTGGCGCGAGCACCGATCTCCGGGTTCAGCGGGAGATCGACGAACCCGGCCGCGCGGCGCGCGGCAGTTGTCGCATACTCGGCGGGGGTACGCGCGGAGTACAGCACCTCGAGGTCGACAGTCACGCAGGTTGCCAGCAGGCCGAGCCGGCCGAGCCGGGTCAGTTCTCGGTGGACGGCAGGATCGGCCACCCGGGCAATGGCGCTGGTGTCCGCCAGATACAGGCCGCCCGGGATCACCGCCGCGCCTGAGCTCGGATCTCCGGATCGGCGAGGTCCGGGCTACCCCAGATCAGGGGATCGTCGAACGCTTCAGCCCGCTGTCGCCGGGCAGCGACATAGGCGAGTGCGGCGTTGACGGTCTCGACCTTGGACGTGGTTCCGAGCTCGCGCGCAGCGGCCGCAACCTTCTCGTCGTCGAGATCGATGGTTGTCCTACTCATACCGGGATGATAGCAAGCCAGGCACAGATGATGCCTCACAGTATGCCTGCACCCCGCCTGCTGATCGCCCGGTCCAGTTCGGCACGAACCCGAACGAGCCGAGCACGCCACCATTGTTCCTGTTCCGGGTCAGTCACGGCGAAGGTGTCCAGCAGGCCAGCATCCGGAACCGGCGGTGTGCGGGGCACGGTCAGGTAGCCGTCCACGGGCCGCAGCGAGTCAGCGTCATCCACCACGTCCCCCTTGAGCAGCGAGAGGGTGCCCAGACCGCAGGCGAAGTCGAGCTCCGGCAGCGCGCCGGCCAGCGCGACCTGTGCGGCCAAGCCGACGCTGGTCTCCAACGCGGAGGACACCGCACAGGGCAGCCCGGCAGCCTCGGCGACCTGCAACGAGCGGCGTACCCCGCCCAGCGGGGTGCACTTGATGACCGCGATGTCGGCGGCTGCCGCGACCACGACCCGAAGCGGGTCCTCGGCCCGGCG
>JBOHFU010000976.1:0-1545 GCA_050699675.1 Pseudonocardiaceae bacterium | reverse complement strand
GGGCATGGGCATGGTGGCGCAACGTCGGACCGTCGGCGGCTCGGCTGGGCACTTGCGATCACCGTGGTGGTGCTGCTGGTCGAGGTCGTCGGCACCGCACTGACCGGCTCGCTGGCCCTGCTCGCCGATGCCGGACATCTGGCCACCGACGTGCTAGGTCTGGCGGTCGCGCTGATCGCCACCGTACTGGCGCAGCGCCCACCGAGCCGGAGGCGGACCTACGGGCTGGGCCGCGCGGAGGTTCTCGCCGCAGCGCTCAACGCGCTGGTACTGCTCGTGGTGGCGGGGGTGGTCGCGGTCGAAGCGATCACCCGGCTGGCTGCTCCGCCGGAAGTCCCCGGGGTCCCACTGCTGGTGCTCGGGGCGCTCGGGCTGGTCGGCAACCTGGCCGCGCTGGCGGTGCTCACCCGGGGCGGGTCCGGCCAGAACGGATCTCGCGAACGCAGCCTCAATCTGCGCGGCGCGATGCTCGAGGTGATGGGTGACGCGCTCGGCTCCATCGCGGTGCTCGGTGCCGCGGTGGTGATGCTCGCCACCGGCTGGCGCCAGGCCGACCCGGTTGCGTCGATGGTGATCGCCGCCATGATCGTGCCTCGGGCGCTGGCCCTGCTCCGCGAGGCGGCGCACGTGCTGCTGGAAGGCACCCCGCGAGGCGTCGACGCCGCGGAGGTGCACCGGGTGCTGTGCGCGGTGCCAGGGGTGCGCGACGTACACGACCTGCACCTGTGGACCATCACAGCGGGCCGGCACGCGGTATCCGCGCACTTGGTGGTCGACGAGGCCCGGTCGCTGCATTGCGGGGACGCCTCGGTACTCGACACCGCCGCGATCCAGTTGCGCAGCCAGTTCGGGCTCACCCACAGCACCCTGCAGGTCGAGCACGACGGACACGCCTCGCATGAGCACACCTGCTAACCCCCGCAAGGGCCCGTCAGCGCTCGTTAACGGAAGACGACAGTGCGGTTGCCGTGCACCAGCACCCGATCCTCCAGATGCCAGCGCAGCCCGCGAGCCAGCACGACCTTCTCGATGTCCCGGCCCTTGCGCACCATGTCGGCCACGGTGTCGGTGTGGTCGACCCGGAGCACGTCCTGCTCGATGATCGGCCCGGCGTCCAGTTCGGCGGTGACGTAGTGGCAGCTCGCGCCAACCAGCTTCACCCCGCGGTGGTGCGCCTGGTGGTACGGCCGGGCCCCGGCGAACGAGGGCAGGAAGCTGTGGTGGATGTTCAGCGCGCGGCCGGCCCAGGCTTGGCACACGCCGCTGGGCAGGATCTGCATGAAGCGGGCGAGCACGATCGCGTCCGGTTGCTCGGCTTCTACCAGCTCGTGCAGCTGCGCGAACGCCGCGGCCTTGGCGTCGGTCTGGGCGGGGAACGGCACGTGATGAAACGGGATGCCGTGCGCGCGGGTCACGGTGGCAAGTTCGCAGTGGTTGCCCACCACGGCGCGCAGGTCGACGTCGAGCTCGCCGGCGGCGACCCGGCCGAGCAGGTCGTAGAGGCAATGCGCCTCCCGGGACACCAGCACCACCACCCGGGGCCGG
>JBOHFU010000974.1:0-1554 GCA_050699675.1 Pseudonocardiaceae bacterium | reverse complement strand
TCGACGGCCACCACCGCGGCCCACACCCGGCCACGACGGGAGCTGCACACCGTCAGGGCCAGATCCCGCAGCCGCCACGGCCGGCCAGCCGCGTCGTTGGCCGCGAGCAGCTCGGCCAGCCGGTCCAGCTCCGCGACCGCCGCAGCCCGGTCCACACCGGCGAACAGGAACAGTTCGGCCGGCCACGCGTCCAGCCCGTGTCGTGGCTCGGGCGCCCCGTCGTAGGAGGTCAGCACGGCATGGAAATTCGTGCCGCCGAACCCGAACGCGCTCACCCCGGCAACCCTGGGCCTGCGCGGCGCCGCGCGAGACCAGGGTCGTGGGGCGATGTCGAAGGAGAACGGGCTGGTGTCGCGGTCCCAGTACGGGTTCGGATCCCGCAGCTGGCCGGTCGGTGGACGCACCCCGGTGTGCACCGCGCACGCCGCCTTGATCAAACCGGCTATCCCTGCGGTGCACTTGGTGTGGCCGATCTGGGATTTCACCGATCCCAGCGTGCAGCTGCCGGTCTCGGTGCCGGCGGCGGTGAACAGTTCGGTCAACACCGCCAGTTCGGTGCGGTCCCCGACCACGGTGCCGGTGCCGTGCGCCTCGACCAACCCGACGTCGGCCGGTGAGATCCCGGCCATCCGGTAGGCGCGCTCCAGCGCCCGGCGTTGCCCGTCAGGCCGCGGCGCGGTCAGCCCCAGCGAGCGCCCGTCGCTGGCTGAGCCGATCCCCTTGAGCACCGCATAGATCCGGTCGCCGTCGCGTTCGGCGTCAGCTAGCCGCTTGAGCACCACGCACGCCACGCCCTCGCCGAGCGCGATTCCGTCAGCGGAGGCGTCGAACGGGCGGCATCTGCCGGTCTCCGACAGCGCTTGCACCGAGGCAAACATCTGGTAGTCGTGGATGCTGTTGTGCAGGTCGGCGCCGCCGGCCAGCACCATGTTGCTGGTGCCGGCCCGGAGTTCCTTGCAGGCCAGGTCGATGGCGGCCAGCGCGGAGGCGCAGGCTGCGTCCACCGTGTAGTTGGCGCCGCCGAGATCCAGCCGGTTGGCGATCCGGCCGGCGATCACGTTGGCCAATACCCCAGGAAAGGAGTCCTCGGTCAGCTTCGGCAGTTGCTCGTCCAGCCCGGCCGGCAGTTTCCCGTGGTAGGCCGGGTAGAGCGAACGGAACCCGTACGCGTTGGCCAGGTCGGTGCCCGCCTCGGCACCGAAGATCACCGAGGTGTGCTCCCGGTCGAAGGCCCGCTGCGCATAACCGGCGTCGCGCAGCGCCCGGGCGGCCACCTCCAGCGCCAGCAGTTGAACCGGTTCGATGCTGGCCAGCGCGGTGGGCGGGATGCCGTAGGCCAGCGCGTCGAACGGGACGTCCGGCAGAAAGCCGCCCCATTGCGCGGGCTTGCTGTACACGGCCGGGTCCCACCGCTCAGTGGGCACCTCGGTGACCGCATCCACCCCGGCCAACACGTTGGCCCAGTAGCCGGCCAGGTCCGCGGCACCCGGGAATATCCCGGCCATGCCGACGATCGCCACATCCAGCGGCTGGGCCTTCATCGACTGGATCTGG
>JBOHFU010000973.1:0-1554 GCA_050699675.1 Pseudonocardiaceae bacterium | reverse complement strand
CGTCTTGTTGCCGGGGAACCCCGCACCGGGCGGGGCGACCCCGAATCGTGGGTCGGAGAGCACGGCCGCGACATCGTCGTAGGTCGTGACCAGCCACGCCGGCTGACCGTCGGCGGTGATCACTCGGTGACCGGTGCCTGGCCGCGCAGCTGGGTGTAGGCCGGCGGTGGCTCCAGCGAGCTGGACCGCTCGAGCGGCAGGGTCAGCTGCGTGGGTGTCGGGGTTGGAGAGAGTGGGGGCAGCATCGAGGGTCCTCCCGGCGCGGGTCAGGAGCGGGTAGTCGGCAGCGCGACGAGGGACATGTGGTCGGGGTCGTGGAAGATCTCCTGATCGGCCACGCGGAGTTCAGTGGCGGTGGCCAGCGGGGCCCCGGTGCCGGGGTTGAGCACGAGAAGGGGGTGAGCGCCGCTGCTGACCTGCAGCCGGATGCGGTGTCCAGCTTTGAAGCGGTGCGCGGTGGCGACCAGGTCCACGGTCACCCGGCAGGTGCCGTCCGCATCCGCGGACGGGTCGTCCGGGCGCAGGCGGCGGATGCCGTCGCACAAGTTGATCGACCGACCTTTGGCGTCGACGTCGCAAAGCCGGGCGAACAGGTCGGTGTGCTCGAGGCTGGAGCGCAGGACGATCTTGGCGCTGACCGGGCCGATCACCTCGACGTCCTCGCTGAGCACCTCGCTGGTGTAGGTGAGCACGTCGTCGCGTTGCTCGAGTTTGCGGTTGTCCTTGGCCCCGGCGTTGCCGTCCCAGTTCTCCTTGGCCCCGCCGACGGCGGGAGTCGGATCGGCCGGGTCGTAGCGATACCGGTCTGGTTCCGACGCGTGCGCCGGGGTGGTGGACAGCCCGCCGCCGGGCTGGAGGTGCCAGACGGTGGGCTGGTAGTCCGGTGGCGGCCAGGCGGGCAGGTCGCGCCATTCGTTCACGCCTCCGACGTGGACCCGCACCGACGAGCCCTCGAGCGCAGCCTCGCCGCGGGCGATCGCCTCGACACAGGTGTCGGTCTCCCGGGTGTGGGACCTGTCGAAGAATGCGCCAGCGTGATACCAGGGCCCCACCACGAGCCGGACCGTCTTGCCAGCCTCGCGCGCCGCGACATAGTCGACCAAGGTGCTGGGCAGACCGGTGTCGTACCACCCGGTGGTGAAATGGACCTGCTCGGGCAGTCGGGGGGCGTTGGAGCGCAGGTTCAGCCGCTCCCAGTAGTCGTCGTCGTGCTCGTGGGCCAGCCACTGCTGGAAGAACTCGGCGCGGTGACCGACCAGGCGCTCGTCGGCGGTGCCCAGCGGCAGGGTGGACAGGACCTTGTTGGCCCGGCGCGCGGCACGGATCGAGGCGAGCAGCATGCGCGCCGTCGAGCCGTTCGGGTGCTTCGCGAGCCAGTCCATGATATGGACGAGCCCGAGCATAACCCCCGCGAACACCCCGCCAGGGAACACCGTAGCCCGGGCCTCGGCCTGCGCGTCGTGCACGATCGCCAGCCGCCACTCCGGCACCTCGGTGCTGGCCAGAGCCCACTGAGCGGTGCCGAGGAAACTGACCCCCCAGGTCACGATCGTC
>JBOHFU010000972.1:0-1554 GCA_050699675.1 Pseudonocardiaceae bacterium | reverse complement strand
GACCGGCCGCAGGTGAGCACTCGCTGCCCTACCCAGGAGACACGATGACAGCTATCGCTCATCGTCACCGTACCGACGGCCCGTCCAGTAACGGCGAAGCGCCTGATCCACGGGACCCGGAACTGCGCCTCACCTGCCTTTTCGACCCTGACACGCTGGCTGAGCTGCAGCCCCGCGATAGCAGCGGGGCGTTCGCCGCCCGCGGGTGCATCGACGGAATCACTGTGATCGCCTACTGCACCGACGCCACCACGATGGGCGGTGCGATAAGCTCGGATGGCTGCCAGCACATCGTGGCAGCCATCGATACCGCGATCCGGGAGTGTTGCCCGGTGATCGGGTTGTGGCACTCCGGCGGGGCGCGGCTGACCGAGGGTGTCGAAGCTCTCGACGCCGTCGGTCAGGTGTTCGCCGCGATGGTCCGTGCCTCCGGGCGGGTGCCGCAGATCTCGGTGGTGCTCGGGGCCGCCGCGGGTGGGGCCGCCTACGGCCCTGCCCTCACCGACGTCGTGATCATGGCGCCGGAGGGACGGGTGTTCGTCACCGGTCCCGACGTGGTGCGCAGTGTCACCGGCGAGCAGATCGACATGGAGGCCCTGGGCGGTCCCAGCGCGCACGGCAAGAAATCCGGCGTGGTGCATGTGATGGCCGGATCCGAGCCCGACGCGCTGCTGCGCGCCCGCCATATCGCCGGCCTGTTTGCCCGGCCTGGGAGGTTCGACCTGGACTCGATGCGCGAGGAGGTCGACCTCTCCGAGTACCTGCCCGCGGAGCGGCAACGGGCCTACGACGTTCGCCCGTTGGTGCGCGCCGTGCTCGACAAGCCCGACTCCGAGTCCGGCACTGCGCTCGACCCGACCGGCGGGTTCGCCGAGCTGCAGCCCAAGTGGGCACCCAATATCGTGGTGGGGCTGGGCAGGCTCGCCGGGCGGACCGTCGGCGTGGTCGCGAACAACCCGCTGCGGCTCGGAGGCTGCCTGGACTCGGTTTCGGCGGAGAAGGCGTCGCGCTTCGTGCGGATGTGCGATTCGTTCGGGGTCCCCCTGCTGGTCCTGGTGGACGTGCCCGGCTACCTGCCCGGCGTCGGCCAGGAGTGGGACGGCGTGGTGCGTCGCGGCGCCAAGCTGCTGCACGCCTTCGCCGAGGCGATCGTCCCTCGGGTCACCCTGGTCACTCGCAAGGCCTTCGGCGGTGCCTACATCGCGATGAACTCCCGGTCGCTGGGGGCCACTCAGGTCTTCGCCTGGCCCGACGCCCAGGTCGCCGTGATGGGCGCCAAGGCCGCCGTGGGCATTCTCCATCGCAAGGCGCTGGCCGCCGCAGCACAGGATGATCGGGAGGCGTTGCACGCCAAACTCGTCGAGCACCATGAGCGGATCGCCGGCGGGGTCGATCGCGCGGTGGCGATCGGGGTGGTGGACGAGGTGGTCAAACCGGCGCAGACCCGGCGGCGCCTGGCGGAAGCGCTGGCCGCGGCACCGGCTGGCCGCGGCACACACGGCAACATCCCACTGTAGTTGGTGGCTCTTGAAGGCCGGCCAACCGGCGGTTGGC
>JBOHFU010000971.1:0-1558 GCA_050699675.1 Pseudonocardiaceae bacterium | reverse complement strand
GCTCGGCCGTGCACATGACCGCGTCGTCCTCGACGCGGACGGCGCAGTACGAGTTCGTGAGGCTCGTCCGGCCGATCCGCTTCGTGCGCACGAAGACCTCGAGGAGGTCGTCGAAGCGGGCCGGCGCCTCGTACCCGACCGTCGAGGCGCGCATGACGAGCTCGGCCGCACCGCGCTCGCGCGCGAGCAGCCCGAGGTGGCGGACGTACTCCACACGCGCCTGGTCGAAGTACGGGAGGTACCGGCCGTAGTAGACGATTCCCTGCGCGTCGGTGTCCGAGAACCCGACCCGCGTGAGTGAGGCGAACTTGAACGGCGGCTTGCGGTCGGTCGGCCGGCCGAGGTTCACGCGCTGCATCCTAGCCAGCGCGCCGGTTGCGCTTTTGCAGCAGATTTGACAATCTCTCCT
The DNA here is from genome assembly GCA_050699675.1 of Pseudonocardiaceae bacterium. Classification (GTDB taxonomy): domain Bacteria; phylum Actinomycetota; class Actinomycetes; order Mycobacteriales; family Pseudonocardiaceae. The sequence continues at coordinate 1,149 of JBOHFU010000971.1, read as the reverse complement.
CGCTTTCGCACCGGGAACCAACTGGGGAGACACTCATGAAGCGTTGGACGCTGTTCGCAGCGGTCGTCGCCGCACTCTGCACGGGGCTCACGGCCGCATCTGCCACACCGAGCGCGGGTAGAGATCGGGATCAGCTGGACGCCTACACCGCGGTGGTCCAGGCCGCCGAGCTACCCGCGATCGCCGAGCAGGGCATCGACGTAAGCGGCCAGCGACGGGTCGCGGACGGCATCGAGCTCGACATGGTCCTCGACCAGGCCCAGGCCGACAGGCTTCGGGGCCGGGGAGTCGACCTGAAGCTGACCCGGGTCAAGGGGGGCTTGACCGTCCAGCAGTTCGCGGCGGCACAGGCCGCCAACGGCTTCACCGTCTGGCGCTCGTACGACGAGCCCGGCGGCATCCGCGACCAGCTCTACGCCGCGGCCCGCAACAACCCCCAGCTGGTGAAGCTCGAGGTCCTCGGCCACACCGGCCAGGGTCGCGAGATCATCGCGGTCAAGCTGACCCAGGGCGCTCGCGGCACACCGGACGGTACGCGTCCGGCCGTCCTCTACAGCTCCACCCAGCACGCCCGTGAATGGATCTCCACCGAGGTCAACCGGCGGCTGATGAACCATTTCATCGCCCGGTGGCGGGCCAACGACCGTGAGGTCCGCAAGCTTCTGCAGACGAACGAGTTCTGGTTCATCCTCGTGGCCAACCCCGACGGCTACCAGTACACGTTCGAGCATGAGCGGCTCTGGCGGAAGAACCTCCGCGACAACAACGGGGACGGACAGACCCAGGTCGGCGACGGCGTCGACCCCAACCGCAACTTCCCCAACCACTGGGGCTTCGACGAGGAGGGGTCGTCGTCCATCCAGTCCAGCGACACCTACCGGGGCCCGGCGCCGCGGTCGGAGCCGGAGACCCAGGCGATGGCCGGCCTGCTCGACCGGATCGGCTTCGCCTTCCAGGTGAACTGGCACTCCGCCGGCCAGTGGCTGCTCTACGCCGAGGGCTGGCAGACCAGCACCCCCACCGCGGACGACCCCATCTACTACGCCCTGTCCGGCAACCTGGACGACCCGGCGATCGACGAGTTCCACCCGGGCCTGAGCTCGGATGTCCTGTACGTCACCAACGGTGAAACCACCGACTACGCGCACG
>JBOHFU010000970.1:0-1560 GCA_050699675.1 Pseudonocardiaceae bacterium | reverse complement strand
TGCACGGGGATCGAGTGGCTCCTGGTCGAATACGTCGAGTCCCGCACCGGTCAGGCGGCCGTCGGCGAGAGCGTCCAGGAGCGCCTCGTGATCGAGCAGCCCGCCCCGGCCCGCGTTGATCACGCAGGCTTGGCAGGGGAGCAGCGCCAGGGCGTGGGCGTCGATAAGCCCATGGGTCTGCTCGTCAACGGCAGGCACAAGAAGAGGTAGTCGCTGCGGGCGAGCAGCACTGGTAGCTCCGCGAGGCTGCCCCATCGGCTGCCGTCTCGGATCACCCGCTCGAGCTGCGGTAGCCGCCTGCTGGCGGCGATCGCGGCCATCACGCACCACTCGGCGACCGACTCGGCATTGCCCGTTCCGGTAGTGGCGACGTTGGCGACGGCGATACCTCGTGCAGTGGCCGCGTCGATGTCGACACCCTCCAATCCCGCCCCCCACTGCTGGATGAGCCGAAGGCCCGCGATCCGGTCCATCACGGCCCCGCTGATCCTGCTCATGACCGGGATGAGCACGGCCGCGTCGCGCTCATTCTCGAGCAGCAAGTGCGGAGCCACTAGCTCCACCACGGCTTCGGGCAACACCTGGCGGAGGTAGTCACCGATTGCGGTATACCCTGCGCCGGCCACCGCGATGCAGAGATGATCAGAGACTCGGAGACGATCAGCATGGCCCGGCACGTCCCAACCATGCCAGCTCGCTGAGCGCGCCGCTCACGCCACGGTTTGCGGCGCACCAGAAGGCTGCCAGGATGGTGATCCCGTCGACGGCGGCGGGTGACGCGAGGAGGAACACGACGTGAGCGAGCTGACTCGCCCTGACGTGGCAGTGCCCGACGGTCCGGCGCCGACCGAGTTGGTGATCGAGGACCAGGTGATCGGCGACGGCGCCGAGGCCATCGTCGGCGCGCAGATCAGGGCGCACTACGTCGGCGTCTCGCACGCCACCGGAAAGCAGTTCGATGCGTCCTGGGACCGGGGGGCTCCGCTGGAGTTCCGGCTCGGCACCGGTCGGGTGATCAAGGGTTGGGACGATGGGATAGTCGGAATGCGGGCCGGCGGCCGGCGCCGGCTCACCATCCCGCCGCACCTGGCTTACGGCGACCGTGGCGCGGGCGGCGTGATCAAGCCCGGCGAGACCCTGGTCTTCGTTGTAGACCTGGTCACCGTTCAGTAACTCGGCGTGACCCGCGGGAGTCCGCCGGCATCGCGGCTTACTCTCGGATCCGGATCAGGTCGGGGGCGGTGTGGAGGGGATTGCGGCGTGGGGGTCCGCCCAGCCAGGGTAGTGGGTGGAATTCTGGAACACCGCTGGTCATCTCGATCCGCCAGTCGGAATGGTGGACGAGTCGATGATGCCGGCCGCACAGCGCAACGCAGTTCGCGACGCTGGTCAGGCCGCCGTCGGCCCAGTTCACCGCCCTCGGTGGGCAGCTCACCGTCCTCCAGCGCCGGTTGGGCGAGTTCGACCAGGGCGTCCGCGTCGCGCACCCCCCAACCCGCACCCGGGTAGCACGTCGGCCGCGGCCGCCACCCGGGCCCGCGCCTCACCCCGCGGAACCCG
>JBOHFU010000969.1:0-1561 GCA_050699675.1 Pseudonocardiaceae bacterium | reverse complement strand
GTCAGAGATCTCCTTGAGGCACAGCAGAGCGGCCAGCCCGTTGAAGACGATCTCGTCGTCCTGGGCCGACATGCCCTTCGGCGACGCGAAGGCCGCGCAATCCTCGCGCACGGCGGGGTTGTTGCCCCGTCCGGTGAGCGCCAGCCACGCCACGACCGCGTCGGCATCGAAGCGCTCCTCACCGTGCACCGTGGCGAACGGTTCCGGGAAGGGCGCCGCCGAGGCGGCGCTGCGGCCACGCCATACCGACACCACGGGTCGTTGCACCTTCGCGAGACGGCGATGTCGACGAGCGTCATCTGCATGGGCAGGCTGCTCGCAGCTTCCGTCATCGACCCACCTCTCCTACACCATGTCGTGGGGTCGCTACCTTAATCGTGTTGATCATTAGTTTTGCAACTGCACAGTGATAATCCCCCTTATCGGGGCCCCGACGATGAAACAGCACACCGACCGGCGCGTGCTACGACAGGGGTGCGCCGGCCGTCGTCATCCGGGATCTTGCGGTCAACGATCCGGCGGTGGTCGCTGAGTCGCGGCGCTGGTCCACCGGCCAGCGCGGAGCCGCGGCTGGTGAGGAGGACATGGCCGGTATCGATCTGTCGACCTTTGTGACCGAGTCCCTGATCGTCGGAGCCCACGCCATCAGGAGTGCGGGAGGAGCCCAGGACACCTTCAATCTCGAACGTCTCGTCCACGATGTCGGTGCGCGTACCGCAGAGTCGACCAAGGTTATCGACACGACAACTGAGGTCGTGAACAGCGCGGCGGAAGCGATGCGGAAGGTATCGACAGAAGCGAAGAACGCGATCACCGAGGCAAGCAGGGACGCCCGGCAGAGCTTCGCCGACAACGTCGACAGCACTCGGAAGAGCCTCCCGGTTGGTACCGATGTGGGACTACACTGGTCCCATGGCTGAGCTGCACGTGCGCAACCTGCCTCCGGAGGTCCATCTGTGGCTGCGGCAGCGGGCGCAAGCGCAGGGGCGGTCGATGTCCGCCGAAGCTGTCGCGATTCTGCGGGCTGCGCTGCAGGACGCGCAGTCCGGAGCCGGACGCGGCCAGGCGATCGACCGGCTGCGAGCGATCCGGCGACGAGCGCATCTCGGTGCGGATGCCCCTCTCGCCGAGGAACTGGTCCGTGAGGACCGGGAGCGATCCGGTTGAGCCGGTCGCTGGTTATCGACGCCTCGGTCGCGTTGAAGTGGGTGGTCACCGAACCAGGCAGCGAGGAAGCGGCCGCCTTGCTCGACGAGATGGCCGCCGGCGCGGTGGCATTGTTGGCACCGGAGCACCTGGTCGGCGAGGTGGCCAACGGGCTGCGAAAGCGAGTCGCCCAGAAGGTACTGACCGTCGAGGACGCCTGTTCGGCACTTGATGCGATCGCGCACCTCGAACTGACCTTCGTGGGTGGGGCAGGGCGGTGGTTCCGATGCCTCCCAGCCGCCCTCGAATGGGGGGTCACGGCCTACGACGCGCTGTATGTGCTGCTGGCGAGGGACTTCGACGCCGTGCTCGTGACCGCCGACGAGCGGCTGCACACCGCAGCGACGGGTATGCA
>JBOHFU010000968.1:0-1563 GCA_050699675.1 Pseudonocardiaceae bacterium | reverse complement strand
GCAGTTCCGCTTTGCACCGCATACAGCGGTCCCCTTCGGTGGTCGTCATCGGCACATCTTCCCCCTTGCGTTGGCGCAGGAATCCGGTGGTGTCCTGGGGGCACCGCTGCGCACCGTGGCCTTACCACGGTTCAGCCCACTACACCAGAGCAAACCCACCTAGCGCACGTTCTCTAGAACGTCGTATGAGCGCCCGTTCGCTAGCTTCGGTATAGGCGCTATTTTCTGATGTCGTCTTCTAAGCTGGTTGGGTGTTCCTCGGTCACCGGACCGGCGGTGTGATCAGCACTGATCGCGGGTGCGGCGGCGATGCCGCCCGCCGCGCCGCGATCGCTGAGCGGCGACGGCCCCGCCCGTGTCTCCCCCGAAAGCCGGGCGGGCCCGTCGCCTTCCACGAGGGACTAGGGAGTAACTGCGATGGATCACACCCCGCTGGATCGCCAGATCCCCGGCCAACCGAGCCCGGCCGCCGACCCTGACCAGGATGATCGCCCACCCGGCTGTCTTACCGGGGAGTCGGACGTCGGGCCGCTGCAGTGGGCACGCTGCCCCGACGATGCGCGCCTGCACCTGCTTGCGCCCAGCGAGGTCGTTGTCGCCGCGGCCGGGGTCCAGGCCGAGGCGCTGTGCGGTCAGGCGCTTCCCACGGAGGGTCTCACCTTCGCCAACGGCTCGTCGGGGACGTTGTGCATGGTCTGCGTGGACGGTATTGCTTCCGGCCCTGGTCTAAGGGGTCACCTCGTGAGTTCCCCCGCGCCCGATTCACCGTTGATCAGCGGCGACGCTGCCGCCCGGGCGCTGCAGGACTACTTCCTGGCCAACGCCGACCGTGGCGACAATGCCGCCAACGACGAGCTCGTCGCCGAGCTGGCGCGCCGGATCCGCACCCTGCGGACCCCTCGTGAGGGCGGGTGCTGATGCCGACCACAGGCACCACCCAGCAGAGCAGCGATGCGGCGCTGCACTTGTCGACCCGGACCGTGGCCTGGCTGGCCGATCACCCCCAGGCTCGTCAATTCGTCGGCTCAGTGTGGGACACCCTCACCGAACTAGAACAATCCGGTCACCACCCCCGCACCATCGACGCACTGCGGCGAGTCCTGACACTGCACCAGCCCACCTCAGCGGGTCGATGCCGGACCTGCGCCCGGGTGACAGGGCGCCGCCGACCATTCCCCTGCATCGTGTGGCATCAGATTCGCTGTGACTTGCTTGGCCTGTTCGCCGGCACCGGCCGCCACCGCCAACCAGCCGGACAAGGCAGCGGCACGGTCTCTCCCCACCAGCCTAGCTAGGCGGTGTCGCGGACGGGCTCCGTCAAGGGCGTCCCCTCGCAGCTCAGGACAGTCGCAGGGTGCGGGCAGCAAGGGCACCGGCGGCCGCAGCCCAGGCCAGCAATATCCCCAGCGCGGCCCAGGGGGTGGCGCCCTGGACCAGGGCGGCGTGCAGCCCCACGGCCAGCGCGCCGGAGGGTAGCGCGGCGGCGAGCACCGACAGCGGGCCCGGCAAGGTGTGCACGGACACCACGATGCCGCCCGCCACGACGAGCAGTAGCCACACCGT
>JBOHFU010000967.1:0-1563 GCA_050699675.1 Pseudonocardiaceae bacterium | reverse complement strand
ACGATTTTACACCACCATCGTGCAGTGTCGTCATGGACCACCAAACGGTGCACCAGTGCTGCCTGGAGCGCACCTGGTCGGAGAGCGCTCAACCTCGGGCGGGGCCAGAACTGGCCGTGACAGACACCGCGTGAGTCAGCCCGAGAGGTGGCGCCAGAGGAACTCGTAGGCCAAGGCGGACATGAAGGCCGCCTGCTCGTTGTCCGCCGCGCCGCCGTGGCCGCCCTCGATGTTCTCGTAGTAAGTGACCGGCAGGCCGTACTCGCGCATCCGCGCCACCAGCTTGCGGGCATGGCCGGGATGCACGCGGTCGTCGCGGGTGGAGGTGGTGAGCAGGGTCGGCGGGTAGCGGCGGTCGGCGCGCAGCTGGTGGTACGGGGAGAAGCGCAGCAGGTGCTCGCGTTCGGCCGGGTCGTCAGGGTCGCCGTACTCGGCCATCCAGGAGGCGCCGGCCAGCAGGACGTGATACCGCAGCATGTCAAGCAGCGGGACCGAGGCGACGATCGCGCCGAACAGTTCCGGGTATTCGGTGAGCATCACGCCCATGAGCAGCCCGCCGTTGCTGCCGCCCTGAGCACCGATGCGGGGCGGCGTGGTGAGGCCACGGGTGACCAGATCCCGGGCCACGGTGGCGAAGTCCTCGTAGACCAGGTGGCGGTGGTGCTTGAGTGCGACGGAATGCCAGCGCGGGCCGTACTCGCCACCGCCGCGGAGGTTGGCGACGACGTAGCAGCCACCGCGGGCCAGCCAGGCCCGGCCCAGGGCACCGCGGTAGCCGGGTTTCAGGGATACCTCGAAACCCCCGTAGCCGTAGAGCAGGGTAGGCCAGCCGCCGGGTGGCACGGCCGAGTCGGGCGCCACCATGAAGTACGGGATCCGGGTGCCGTCGTCGGAGACCGCGAAGTGCTGATGCACGGTGAGACCGGCATCGTCGAAGAAGGACGGTGCCCGCTTGAGCTCGACGGCCGGACCGGCGCCGACGGTCCCGATGGACAGCGTGGACGGGGTCAGGAAACCGTCGACGTCAACCAGGTACTCGTCGTCGGCGTCCCGGTCGGTGCCGCGCGCGCTTGCGGTGCACAGCGGCGGTGTGCCGGTCAGCGGCATGACGCGCCAGTCCTGCGCCGGTGTCAGCGCCGAGAGGTGACTGACCACGTCGTGCATCACATCGAGGATCAGGTGGTGGCGGGTCCAGCTGTAGCCGGCCAGCGAGGTGCGCTCGTCGGGAGTGAACAGCACCCGCAGGCCCACGCCGGCGGCGCCGCGAGCCATGAACTCGTCGAAGTCGGCAGCCAGCAGGCAGCCCGCCGGGTACGTCTCGCCGACCGTCCACTCGCTGCGCAGCTCGACCAGCAGCCACCGCCGGTACACGCTGGCGATCGCATCCTCGGGCACCTCGACGCGACGCAGCCGGTCATCGGAGCGCAGATACAACTCGGAACGGTAGAAGTCCATCGCCCGCCAGACGAAGTCCCGCTCAAAGCCCTCAATGTGGTGGTGGTAGGCGTACACCTCGATGTCATCGGGCTTGCCCTCGTACACCAGCTCGGCCTCGGCCAGCGG
>JBOHFU010000966.1:0-1568 GCA_050699675.1 Pseudonocardiaceae bacterium | reverse complement strand
GTAGTGCACACCGCGCCGTTCTCCGACCCGGACGAGCTGACCGGACTCCACCAGGTCCGTCAGCAGTCGAAGGGTCTCGACCCGATCCAGGGACAGTCGCTCGCGCAGCTGCGAGTTGGTGACCGGGCCCTGCCGGGCGAGGTCCAGTACGAGGTCGTGGAGGTTGGCGCGGGAGAGCTTGAGACCGGGCGGTGGGGTGGTGGTGGCTGCCAGCCGGTAGCGGGCGCCGGAATTTGCACCCTCCTGGATCAGCAGGCCGGCGTCACGCAGCCGGTGTAACGCGCTTCGGGCGTGGGTGCTGTCGACCCCGAGCTGGGCTCGGGCGGTTGCGTTGGTGAGCACCCGGCCCCGCGCGGCGTGTACTAACAGGATGCGGTCGCGGGGCCGAAGCTCCCCCCGATGCTCGATTTCACCGACCCATGCGCGCTCCACAATGGTGACGGTGCTGGTCAACGGAAGATCGACGGTGACCGAGAGGGCGTCTGCTTCGAAGATCGGTGGGTCGAGCAGGCGTTCTGCCATCACGTCCTGCATGACGTCGATGCCGCGGCCAGCGTCCTCGGCGAGCCGGAACCTCCGCAGCGTGGCGATCACCTCGGTGTTTCTTGCCGCGTTCTGTTCGCGGATGTTCTGCACGGTCACCGGCTCGGGCAGCGGCCCGGGCGACACGATCCGGACCTTGGTGGGCCGGATTTCGATGCGCACGCACCGCCGGTTGTCCTCATACACTCGGTGGGCTACGGCGTTGGCGATCGCTTCGCGCAGCACTGGCAGCGGGATCCGTTCCAGCTCGTAGCGGTGCAGGCCGACCACGGCCACGTCGGTGCCGATCTCCTCGGTGACCCGCGCTGTCGCTTCGGTGACTTGGTGCGGGAGCGGTCCGGCGATGCGGTAGCGCTTGTCCTCGGTCGTCGCCGTGTCGTCCCGGTACCGGAACACCTCGATATAGCTCCTGCCGAGTTCGCGGTCCGGTTCACAGAGCAGATAGAGCGCCCCGGCGACGGTGAGCACGTCGTGCCCGGCATCACGGGTCACCAGCCCCCGCTCGACGAGGCGCTGCGGGAGCGGTGCGGACCAGCCGTGGGCCTGCGCCAGCTCTGCGACCAAGGCGGCATCCGCAGTGTCGAGTGGGCACGAGGTCGGCGCCGTCTCGAAACGCGCGAGGGCATGGCGCGTCACGAAATCCGCAAGCTGCGTCCCGATCAACGAGGTGTTCATGGCATCACGACGCACCACCACCTGTCCGTCAGCGGTCTGCGCGAAGCCTTGCTCGCGTCGCGCAACACTGATCACCACGACCCGGCGGCCGTCTACCTCGATCGGGATGATCTCGTAACGGCCACCGTCGTGCACCGAACTGACCGTCCGGTGCAGCGAGGCCAGAGCCTCGCCGTCAACGTTGGTCCCCACCGGCCTACCATCCGGCGCCACGCCGACGAGCAGCACACCCCCATCGGTGTTCGAGAACGCCGCGACGGCCCGAGCGATCCGATCCCGCGACGGGCCCTGCTTGAACTCGACGTACCGCGACTCGCCAGGGAACTCACGGTGGAAGGTCGCCGCATCGA
>JBOHFU010000965.1:0-1570 GCA_050699675.1 Pseudonocardiaceae bacterium | reverse complement strand
CTCCACCATGTGAGTCTTACTAGAACCCTGGCCCAGCAGGGCTAGGGTTGGTGAGGCTTTGTCTGTAGTGCCGTGCCCGGCGTCGGGTGCGGCGCTGTTGTGTTGGGCCGGTAGTGGGGTGTGGAGGGGTGAGCGTGGCCCTGCGGCGTGGCTGGAGGGCTTGCGGAGCTAAGGGTGGTGTCGGTGCCTTCGGGGTAGCCCTGCCACACGCTGTAGGCGTCGGCGAGGACGTTGAACGGCTCTCGTAGTTCCTGGCCGGTGATGGTGTCGCCGTCTACGTAGAGCTTGGTGAAGATCGAGCGGTTCATGATCGTTCGAACGGCTTCGCTCCCGGCCTGGTACATGGTGTGGGGGTTGGTCATCAATTCTAGGGCGAGGGTGAGGAACTGGATACCGTCGTCTAGTTGGTTTTCGGCCTGTTCGAGGCTGCGGGTGATGGTGTGGCGTTCGGTGCGGATCGCTGATATTTTTTCGCGGAGCTTGTCTTTCGGCCATCCTTCCTCAGCGGCCAGGTCGAGGAAGTAGTTTTCTTTGGTGTCGAGTTTGGCTAGCTGTTTGGTGAATCCTTCGCGCATGTCATCGGATAGCCGGTGGTTATCGGTCGCGGCCTGGTCTATGACCGAGTGAACCAGGGCACGGAACTTCTGGCGCTACTGACGTTCCTGTGGGTGCCTGACCATGATCAAGTGAGGGCGCACGCCGTGCCCTGTCTAGAGTTTCCGGCCTACCAGAGCTGGAAGCGATCATGACGAGGGGACGGCGTGCGCACTACGAGGGTATGGCGGCGGGTGCTGGGGGTCGAGCACACGGTGATCGAGTCGGTGGACCTGGAGCCCGACGGGCGGGGTGGGGAGGTACTCGTCGCGCAGGTCCGGGTCAAGGCGGGGGCGGCGCGGCGCTGCTCACGGTGTCAGCGCCGCTGCCCGGGCTATGACTCCAGCGCGAAGCCCCGGCGCTGGCGGGGTTCGGATCTGGGCACGACGCAGGTGTTCTTGCAGGCCAGCACCTGTCGGGTGTCGTGTCCTGAGCATGGGGTGGTGGTCGCGGCGGTGCCCTGGGCGCGGCCGGGGTCGCGGTTCACCTCGGCGTGTGAGGACACCGCGGTCTGGTTGGTCTGCCACGCCGCGTTGTCCGTGGTCGCGATCTTGTTGCGGGTGGCGTGGCGCAGCGTGTCCGACATCGTGACCCGGGTCGTGGCTGAGCGGGCCGGGCAGATCGACCGGCTGGCCGGGCTGCGCCGGATCGGCATCGATGAGATTTCCTACCGCAAGGGTCAGCGGTATCTCCTCGTCGTGGTTGATCACGACTCGGGTCGGCTGGTGTGGGCGGGCAAGAACCGCAACCAGCACACCCTGGGCCGGTTCTTCGACGACCTGGGAGCCCAGCGGGCCGCCCAGCTGACCCACGTCTCGGCTGATGGAGCCGAGTGGATCCACGACGTGGTCACGGCGCGGGCGCCCCAGGCGGTGCTGTGCCTGGATGCCTTTTATGGCGACCTTCGGGTTATGCCGACGTGGAGGCTGTCGTGGCTGGTCGGGACGTTGTCGGCAGCCCGGAGGTCAGCATAATC
>JBOHFU010000964.1:0-1570 GCA_050699675.1 Pseudonocardiaceae bacterium | reverse complement strand
GGCACCGCCGGCCTGCTGACGATCGAGGACATCCTTGAGGAGATCGTCGGTGAGATCACCGACGAGTCCGACACCGAGGATCGGCCGCCGGTCGAGTACCTCGACGATGGCGCGGTGCGGGTCACCAGCCGGCTGCCGGTGACCGACCTGGGGGAGCTGTTCGCCGTGGACCTCGATGACGCCGACGTGGAGACCGTCGGCGGGTTGCTCGCCCAGCAGCTGGGCCGGGTTCCGCTGCCCGGCGCTGAGGCCGAGGTGGCCGGCTTGCTGCTGTGCGCCGAAGGCGGCAACGATCGCCGCGGCCGGCTGCGCATCACCACGGTGACCGCCCGCCGGGCAGATGCCCGGCCGGACGGCGAGGGCCAGCAGCCCCAGAGCCAGCAAGCCCAGAGCCAGAAACCCCAGAGCCAGAAACCCCAGCCCAACCACGTCGCGGCCCGCCCGCCGCAGGAAGCGAGCGACACCCGTGCCTGAAGCCGCCAAGCCGGATCGTGCTGACCGTGACGCTGCTGACCTGGACCCGGAGGACGCCAAGATCGTGACGCTGGCCCGCTCGGCGCAGGCCCGCACCGGCGCCGACGAGGGCGCCGCGGTGCGCGACACCGACGGGCGGACCTACACCGGCTGCACGGTCTCGCTGCCCTCGCTGGCGCTCACTGCGCTGCAGGTGGCGGTCGCCGCTGCGGTGGCCAGCGGGGCGACCGGCCTGGAGGCGGCCGCGGTGGTGTCCGGATCGGGGTCGGTGGACGCTGTCTCGTTGGCCGCGGTCCGCGAGCTCGGGCCGCGGGCTTCGGTGCTGCTGTACGACCAGCGCGGCGCGCTCACCGACGTGCTGCACGCGACGGTTTAGAGGTGTCCAGGGACACCGAGGGGACCTCTGCCCGGACGACGTTCCGGGCCGGTTTCGCCTGCCTGGTGGGTCGCCCCAACGTCGGCAAGTCGACGTTGACCAACTCGCTGGTGGGCCAGAAGGTGGCGATCACCTCCAGCCGGCCGCAGACCACCCGGCACACCATCCGGGGCATCGTGCACCAGCCCGACGGGCAGCTCATCCTGGTGGACACTCCCGGCCTGCACCGGCCACGCACCCTGCTCGGGCAACGGCTCAACAGCCTGGTGCGGGCGACCTGGTCGGAGGTGGACGTGATCGGGTTCTGCGTGCCCGCCGACGCCGCGATCGGGACTGGGGACCGGTTCATCGCCGGTGAGCTGGCTGCACTGGCCCGGCGCACCCCGGTGTTCGGCATCGTGACCAAGACTGATCTGGTGAACCCGCAGCGGGTGGCCGAGCAGCTCGCCGGGCTGGCCGACCTGGCTCGGTCGGCCGGCTTCGGCGAGTTCGCCGAGCTGGTGCCGGTGTCCGCGGTCGACGGTTTCCAGGTGGGGTTGCTCGCCGACCTGCTGCTGGCCCGGATGCCGGAGTCGCCGCCGCTGTACCCGGGAGGCGAGCTCACCGACGAACCGGAGCAGACCTTGGTGGCGGAGCTGGTGCGGGAGGCGGCTCTGGAGGGGGTGCGCGATGAGCTGCCGCACTCGCTGGCCGTCGTGGTGGAGGAGATGAGCCCGCGGG
>JBOHFU010000963.1:0-1574 GCA_050699675.1 Pseudonocardiaceae bacterium | reverse complement strand
GCCCAGGTCACCGCAGCGACGCCGTCCACCGGGATCAGTTCGATGTCCGCCAGCGCATCAAGCGTGGTCATCCGCACTGCGCGCGTCTCGGTGTCTTGGGCCGCGAGGACTCCGGCGTGCAGTTCGGCCAGCGTGACGACGGAAATCGCAGACTCCGCCGGCAGCCACTCCTCCTTGAGGGATCGACCGTTTTCGGCGGCGATGAAGACACTCGTGTCGAGCAGCCCGCGGGACGGTCCGGTCAACGGATGGGCCCAAGCTGGTCGGTGGTATCGCCCGCGAGGCCGGCGAGATCGTCGCGTAAGCCGGGATCGGCCTGCGCCACCCGAAGCCGGCGGGTCAGTTCTGACCGGGGAAGCCAGCGGCGGCGAGTCTGCTGCAGCGGTATGAGCTGGGCGACCGGTTTTCCGTTGACCGTCACCGTGACCTCCTCGCCGGCCTGGACGCGGCGCAGCACGCCTGCCGTGTCGTTGCGCAGCTCCCGGGACGCGACTTCGGACATGCGACGATCGTAGCAGCCGTGTAGCAGTTGCGGTGACCGACGAGGACGACGTCGTGCTACCGGACGTGCAGGTTCGGGTGCTCACCCGCTGACCTTGCCGCCATGCGGTTACCGGCTGGATCGAGCGCCTTCAGCACCCGCTGAGTGTCCCGCAGCCGATCAGCCCTACTGTTCGGGACAATGAGAGCGTCCGGCCGCCGTAGCCGGCGAGCGGGCGGTGATCGGTGCGGGCGCTCAGGCTAGTCGTGAGCGGGCAGGATGTTGTTGTTGTAGCGGAAGAAGTTCTGCGGGTCGTAGGTCGCTTTGATCTCGGCGAGCCGGCGCAGGTTGCGGCCCAGGGCGTCGTCGACACCGGCGCGCATCGGCTCGTCGGCGAGCCCGGTGAAGTTCAGGTACACCCCGCCGGTGCCATGCGCGCCGATGGTCTGCCAGGCAGACCGGACCCACTCGATGGTCCCGGCGTCTGCGGCGGGCTCGCTCCAGTTGCCGTCGATGGAGACCATGAACGGCGCTGAGCGTTCGGCGAAAGCGGTCTCCTCCGGGCCGATCGCTCCGATCGCGCCGCCCATGTGGAAGGTGTTGACCATCGTCAGCGGGGCTGGGCGGTCCAGTGCCCGGCTTGCGATGACGTCGATCGCGTCGTCGGTGAGCTTGTTGAGGTACTGCGATTTCCAGTACGCGCGCAGGGTGTTGCGCGGGAAGAGCGCGTCGAACCCGCTCTGCACTATGGCGAACGGCATGGGCTGGGACATGTCGAACAGCGGTGTGCCGAGTTCCCGCAGTGGCGCCATGGCCTTCATGCCCTCATCCGGGTCGCCGGCGTAGACGCCGCCCACGATGGCGCAGGCGCGGTTGTGCACCACCTCGGGCAGGTCGGGAGTGGCCGGGAAGGTGAGGGTCACGACCACCGAGGTGACTTCGTCCGGTGCGCCCGCCACGTAGTCTCGCCAGCCGCGCATCACGTCGGCGACGTCCTCCAGCGGGTAGAACGGCGCGGCGAACGCGACGACCGGCCCCACCGGGTGCAGCCGGAAGGTAAATGAGGTGACAATGCCGAAGTTGCCGCCGCCGC
>JBOHFU010000962.1:0-1576 GCA_050699675.1 Pseudonocardiaceae bacterium | reverse complement strand
GTGTTCAGACCGGCAGCGGGGAATGCGTAACGCAGCATGACGTCGACCCCGCGCTCGCCGCGGACCAATCCCAGAGTGCCGAACAGGCCCTGCCCGGCCCGGGTGGCGACCCACTCAGCCAGTTGACCGTCGTCGCTGACATCCCAGGCGACCACGCAGGTCAGGCTGAGCACCAGCAGCCCCTCAGCGAGCTCCACCGCCTGCACCGCGCAGGGCACCTCGGAGTGCTGGAAGCTCAGTGCGCCGTCGTCGTCCACCTTGACGTCCTGGTATCTCTCCAATGCCGCTTGGGCGGCATTGAGCAGTTCCCGGGTGCAGGCATGGCTCGTGTCCGGACTCACCGGATCGTCCTCCTCAGGTGTCGAGCGGCACGGTATCGAGCGGCACCGGCGCGTCGACGCTGCCGAACCGGCGATGACGGGCGGCGTAGGCCTCGCAGGCATGCCAGAGATGCCTGCGGTCCAGGTCTGGGAACAGGACGTCCTGGAACACCAGCTCCGCGTAGGCAGACTGCCAGATCAGGAAGTTCGAGAGGCGCTGCTCGCCGGACGGCCGCAGGAACAGATCGACGTCGGGCATGTCCGGCTCGTCCAGGTGACGGGCCAGCATCCGCTCGTCGACTCGCTCCGGGTCGATCTCACCGCGGGCCACCCGGCGGGCCACCTCCCGGGCCGCGTCGGCGATCTCCGCGCGACCGCCGTAGTTCACGCACATGGTCAGTGTCATGACGTCGTTGCCGGCGGTCAGCTCCTCGGCTACCTCAAGTTCCCTGATGACGCTGCGCCACAACCGGGGGCGGCGCCCGGCCCAGCGCACCCGCACCCCCATCTCGTGCATCTCGTCACGGCGGCGGCGGATGACATCGCGGTTGAACCCCATCAGGAACCGCACCTCGTCGGGGCTACGCCGCCAGTTCTCGGTGGAGAACGCATAGGCCGACAACCAGCTCACACCCAGTTCGATGCAGCCGCACACCACGTCCATCAGCACGGCCTCACCACGGCGGTGGCCCGCGGTGCGGGGTAGCCCGCGCTGCTGGGCCCACCGCCCATTGCCGTCCATCACCAGCGCGACGTGCCGGGGCACCCGCTCAGCAGGTATCAACGGTGGCCGAGCCCCAGACGGATGCGGATCAGGCGCTCGAACCACCGCCCCATCCTGCCGCCTTCCGCATTCAGCGGGCTGAGCGGGGTTATCCGGCCATCGATAGCCCCGCTCAGCCCGCTGAATGCGGCGGGGCCGGGGCTACGCGCTCGACCAGGGGCAGGGAGCGGAGCTGGCGTTCCAGGTGCCACTGGAGGTGGGCGGCGACTAGGCCGCTGCCTTCGCGGCAGACCGCAGCTGGGGCGCGCTCGGCGAGCTGCCAGTCGCCCTGCACCAGGGCGTCTAGCAGCTCCAGCGTCTGCGCCGACGGGGTGGCCGCGCCGGGCGGCCGGCAGCCGGGGCAGACCACACCCCCCGCGGGAACGCTGAACGCCCGGTGCGGCCCCGGCGCGCCACAGCGGGCACATTCAGTCAGCGCAGGCGCCCAACCAGCGGCGACCATCGCGCGCAGCAGGAAAGCGTCGAGCACCAG
>JBOHFU010000961.1:0-1581 GCA_050699675.1 Pseudonocardiaceae bacterium | reverse complement strand
CAGGGCTGTTCGAAGACAGCCTGAGTTGCGACGAACAAATCGCCTTTGGTCAACAGCTGGTGGAACTCGCCGAAGGTTTCCGTCAGCGGACCCTGAGGACTCCCCTCGTTATTGATGGGGAGGTTTCATGAGCGGCAAAGATGGAGCCACACCCAGCACAGCTGCAGCCGGCCGGACTTTTCTTGATCGTCACCGTCATGAGGCGATGGTGACGGTGGACACCCGGCATTCTCCGGCCCGTTTGGGCCGCAGTGTGGTCGCTGTCGCGGTTCTTGACGGGTTCTATGGGTGCGGGAGCGGCGCGGGATGGTCCAACCGGGCGCTGATCGAGATCCTCGCCGAGGTGGTGCCCGTCGACGTCGACCTGGTCGTCCTGCCGGTGCGTGTCGATGCAGTCAGCAGCCACTGGCAGCGGGAATGGCGCCGTGACGTGGAGGAGGCGCTTGGCCGGTCCGGCCGGCGGGTCGAGGTACGCGCCCTGGAGGGCAACCGTGCCGGGCTTTGCCGTCACGATGAACCGGCCTTGACCGGTGCTGTGGAGCGGGAGGTCTCCCGGCTGCGTGGGGAGTATCGGCGCGGGCTCGTCGTGCTCTGCGATGTCGGCTTCTCGGGTGCGGCGGCACGATCCACTGTGGATTCGGCGTGGACGACGGTGATTGTTCTGCGGACCAGCGCGTTTGTGGTCAGCCCGGAGCTGGTTGAGCGGGTGGCGTGGGAAGGTGAGTCGCTGCGGCGCGCGGCTGAGGTGGGTGTGCGGATCGCCGCGATCTCGGACTACATGCGTTCGCACCTGATAGGGCAGATCGGCGTGCCCGCCTCGGCGGTTGTCGAGCTGCGCAACGGCGTCAGCGTGGTGGACGGTGAGCCGACGGCGACTGGTGTGGCCGACCTGCCGCCCGCCGCGCGGGATGGTTTCTGGCTAGCGATGGGTCGCGCGGTGCCGGAGAAGGGCTTCGAGGACCTCGTGGACGCCCTGTGCCTGCTCCGCGACCGCGGTGTGCAGGCGCCGCATCTCGTGCTGGCGGCGGTCGGCGAGGGTGTGGATCTCTCGCCGTACCAGCGGCGGCTGGCCGGGCGGGTGGCGCGCGAGCAGCTGGATGTCAGCCTGCTGACGCGGTTCTGTCCCGAGGTGCGGGGTCTGCTCGCGCACGACTCGATCGTGGGTGTGATCGTGCCGTCGCGGGTCGAGCCGTTCGGGCGGATCCCGCTGGAGGCGTACGCTGCCGGGGCGGCGCCGGTTGTCGCGACCCGGGCGGGTGGCCTGGCGGAGCTTGTCGTCGATGGCCGGTCGGGGTACCTCGCCGAGCCGGGTGATCCGGCCAGCCTGGCGCAGGCCCTGTGGCGCGCGGCGATGGCCGACGCTGACACCCGCCAGCGGATGCGCGAGCATGGCCGGGAGATCCTGCGCGGGTTCGACTACCGAGAGTCAGTGCGGTCCCTGCTTGGCCAGCTCGCTCCCGGGCTCATCCCGGCCGGCTGGCTGAGTGCTCGGGTAGGCGTAGCTGCTGGTCGCCCCGCTGCGGGCAGCAGCGTGACGGTCATGCAGGTGCCCGAGGTGTGCAGCTGGAATCCGTACGTGGC
>JBOHFU010000960.1:0-1585 GCA_050699675.1 Pseudonocardiaceae bacterium | reverse complement strand
AACAGGTCCGGGTGGAGCTGCCGGGGCAGCCCATGCTGGCCGGCACCGCGGTGGACCTGGACACCGAGGGCCGGCTGGTGGTGCTGTCGGGTGGGCAGCGGCGCGCGCTGTCGGCCGGCGACGTGACTCATATCCGGCCGGCCTAGGCCCCGCACCCAGGGGGCTAGGCGGCGGTACCGTAATCGCGCCGGTGGCCGCGTTGCGGCCCACATGGCGGATGAGGCGCAGTGGCGGATGAGGAGGAGCCGTGCCCTACCCGGAGGACCTGCTCATGAGCGACGAGCGGGTGGTGCTCCACAAGCACCCGCATTGGAAGATGCTGGTGTTGCCGGTGGTCTTTTTCCTGGTCCTCGTGGCGCTGTGCGGTTTCCTTGCCGCGGTGGTCGCCGGGCAGACCTGGGAGTTCTACGGGTGGATCGCGCTGGGTGTGCTCGGCGGAATTTTGGTGGTGTGGCTGACCGTGGTGCCGTTGCTGCGCTGGCGCACCACGCATTTCGTGCTCACCACGAGGCGGGTACTGGTCCGCGAGGGAATACTGACCCGCACCGGCATCGACATCCCCATCAGCCGAATCAACAGCGTGCAGTTCCGGCATACCGTCATCGAGCGGATCATGGGCTGCGGCACGCTGATCATCGAGTCGGCCTCTGACGAGCCGCTGGAGTTCGACGACATCCCCCAGGTCGAGCGGGTGCACTCGCTGCTCTACTACGACATGAATCCCAGGGACATGAACCCTAGAGACATGAACCCTGGGCCGACGCCGAGATGAGTGCCAGGGAGGTCGGTCTGCCCGACCGCCACCCTGGCGACGGGTTGCCGCAGCGGGTGACGATCTGGGAGGTCGGGGCGCGCGACGGCCTGCAGAACGAGTCCGTGGTGGTCGGAGTCGAGGTCAAGGCCGAGTTCCTGGACCGGCTGGCCAGGGCCGGGCTGGGGGTCCTGGAGGCAACCAGTTTCGGGCACCCGCGCTGGGTGCCACAGCTGGCCGACGCTGCGGAGCTGCTCAGGTTGCTCGCGCGCCACGACGGGGTGCGCTACCCCGTGCTGGTGCCCAACGAGCAGGGGCTGGATCGGGCTTTGGCAGCAGGTGCCACCGAGATCGCGGTCTTCGCCTCGGCCACCGAGAGCTTTGCCCGGCGCAATCTCAACCGAGGCATCGACGGGCAGTTCACGATGTTCTCGCCGGTGGTCGGTCGAGCCAGGACCGAGGGTCTGCCCGTGCGTGGGTACGTCTCGATGTGCTTCGGGGACCCGTGGGAGGGCGCCGTGGCGGTGGAGCAAGTCGTCAAGGTCGGGCGCAGGCTACTGGACCTGGGCTGCGACCAGCTCTCCCTGGGCGACACCATCGGGGTGGCCACCCCTGGCCACGTCAACGCGTTGCTGGACGGATTCACCCGCGCCGGCGTGGGGACTGATGTGCTCGCGGTGCACTTCCACGACACCTACGGCCAGGCGCTGGCCAACACGCTGACCGCCCTGCATGCCGGGGTGACCTGTGTGGACGCCTCGGCCGGTGGGCTGGGTGGCTGCCCCTACGCCGAGTCGGCCACCGGCAACCTGGCCACCGAAGACCTGGTCTGGA
>JBOHFU010000959.1:0-1587 GCA_050699675.1 Pseudonocardiaceae bacterium | reverse complement strand
CCGGTCTGTCCGGTCTGTCCGGTCTGTCCGGCTCGTGGAACGACGGCCCCGCAGATCGGGAGTCTCCGGTAGTCTCGCCTTTGTGCACTCGCTGCTGACCAAGCGCCGTGCGGTCGACTTCTGCCGTCTGCACAGCAGTCTGTGTCGGATGCCCTGACCGGGCGGTGCCTCGCGCGCGATCGCGGGTGCAGCAGGCGATCAGCCAGGCCGCCGCCCTGACCTTCGGATACCTATCCCCACGGTTCCCCCACGGTTCCCCACGGTCAGGAGCACCCATTGACCCAATCCAGCTCCACCGACCCCCCGGTTGATCCCCGAGGTCCCCGGTTCGCGGCCTGGGTGACCACCGCGGTGCTCGTCATCGTGCTGGTCACGGGCAGTGCCGTGTTACTTGTCGCCCAGGCGGTGGTGTTCGCGCTCGGTGCGTTCGCCGGCCTGCAGCTGCATCCCTACGGCTTGGTCTACCGCACCTTCGTGGCGCCCCGGCTCGGACCGCCCACTGCACAGGAAGACCCCGCACCGGTTCGATTCGCCCAAGGCGTGGGGCTCGCCTTCGCCGCGATCGGCTTTATCGGGTACGCCAGCGGGCTCACCACGCTGGGCGTCACCGCCACGGCCCTGGCACTGGGCGCGGCCTTCCTCAACGCCGCGTTCGGCTTCTGCCTGGGCTGCCAGATCTACCTCCGGCTGCCGGCGTCGTTGACGCCGTTACGCGGCCGGCAGACATCCCCCAAACAATCCACTGTGAACGATGCAAACACTGAGCGAGGAGCTGTCGCATGAGCCGCGAGAACGTCCTGGTCACGCCCGACTGGGCAGAGCAGAACCTGGACACCGATGGCGTCGTCTTCGTCGAGGTCGACGAGGACACCACCGCCTACGACGCGGGGCACATCCCCGGGGCGGTGAAAATCAACTGGAAGACCGAGCTGCAGGACCCGGTGATCCGCGACTTCGTGGACCGGGGCAGCTTCGAGAAGCTGATGTCTAACAAGGGCATCAGCAACGACGACACCGTGGTGCTCTACGGCGGCAACAACAACTGGTTCGCCGCCTACGCCTACTGGTATTTCAAGCTCTACGGTCACCGTGACGTCCGGCTGCTCGACGGCGGCCGCAAGAAGTGGGAGCTCGACGCTCGCACCCTGACCACCGACGAGGTGAACCGGCAGGCCACCAGCTACACCGCGCAGGACCAGGACACCACGATCCGGGCGTTCCGCCAGGAGACGGTCGACGCGATCGGCACCAAGAACCTGGTCGACGTCCGCTCGCCGGACGAGTTCTCCGGCAAGATCCTGGCGCCGGCGCACCTGCCGCAGGAGGCTGCGCAGCGTCCGGGGCACATCCCCACCGCGCTGAACGTGCCGTGGTCCAAGGCCGCCAATGAGGACGGCACCTTCAAGTCCGACGACGAGTTGCGGGCGCTCTATGGGGCGGCCGGGCTGGATGAGAGCCGTTCGACCATCGCCTACTGCCGGATCGGCGAGCGCTCCAGCCACACCTGGTTCGTGCTGCACGAGTTGCTGGGCCAGTCCGACGTCAAGAACTACGACGGCTCGTGGACCGAGTACGGCTCACTGGTCG
>JBOHFU010000958.1:0-1589 GCA_050699675.1 Pseudonocardiaceae bacterium | reverse complement strand
GCTCCCCCAGGTACGCCCGGGTGATGCTCTGCATCAGGCGCACCGCGCCGACCCCGTCGGCGACGATGTGGCTGGCCGACAGCAGCACGAGATCCCCGTCTGGCCGTCGGGCCAGCGCAACGCGCAACCCAGGGCTGACGTCCAGCGCGATCGGCGGGGTATAGAGCCGCGCCCGGAGCCGGCCCAGCGCAGCATCGTCGGGACAGTCGGCCACCCGGACCGGATCCCGATCCACCTCACCGGCGAAGTTCCACTGGTACGACGTCTGACCGTTGCGTGCCGTTGCCAACCGAGCCCGGGTCAGCGGGTGACGCCGGCAGCAGGTCAGCACCGCCTGCCGAAACGTCGCCTCGTCCAGGCGATGGTCAGCTCCGAGCTCGAACTGCACGTTCCACGACGAGCGCGCCTCCTGCAGCAGCAGGAGCGATTCGTCCAGCATGGTCAAGGGCAGCGACACGGTGGTATCCCCTTCCTCGACGTCACCCGACACGTTATGCGGCGCCGGCGGCGTCGGTGGCGCCACGCAACCGCTGCGAAATCACCGTGGTGATGCCGTCGCCGCGCATGCTTACCCCGTACAGCGCGTCGGCAACCTCCATGGTCGCCTTCTGATGCGTGATCACGATCAGCTGCGAGCGGTCTCTGAGCAGTTCGAACAGCGCGAGCAGTCGGTTCAGGTTGGTGTCGTCCAGCGCTGCCTCCACCTCGTCGAGCACGTAGAACGGCGAAGGCCGCGCCCGGAAGATCGCGACCAGCATGGCCACCGCGGTGAGCGACTTCTCCCCGCCGGACAGCAGCGACAGGCGCTTGATCTTCTTGCCGGGCGGGCGGGCCTCGACCTCGATGCCGGTGGTGATCATGTCGTCGGGCTCGGTGAGCACCAACCGCCCCTCCCCGCCGGGGAACAGCGTGGCGAAGACGGTCTCGAACTCGCGCGCCACATCGTGGAAGGCCTCGGTGAAGACCTCAAGGATCTTCTCGTCGACCTCGGCGACGACGGTGAGCAGGTCACGCCGGGTGGCCTTGAGGTCCTCGAGCTGGGTGGACAGGAACTTGTAGCGCTCCTCGAGCGCGGCGAACTCCTCCAACGCCAGCGGGTTGACCTTGCCGAGCAGAGCCAGATCCCGCTCGGCCCGCTGGGCACGGCGAGTCTGCGAGGCCCGATCGTAGCGAGCCGGCTGCGGGGCGCTGACCTGTTCGCCGGACTGGGTTGCCACCTCGTACTCGGCCACTTCGCTTGCCGGCACCGGCACTGGCACCGTGGGCCCGTACTCGGCGACGAGATCGTTGAGCCCGATGCCGAAGTCATCGGCGATCCTGGCCTCGAGCTGCTCGATGCGCAGCCGCTGCTGGGCACGCAGCACCTCGTCGCGGTGCACCGTATCGGTGAGCATGGCCAGCTCCTCGGCGAGCTCGCGAACCCGTCCCCGCACCTCGCCCAGGCTCTGCTCCCATCCAGCGCGCTCGACGATCACCGCGTCGCGCTCGGCCGCGGCCCGGTCCAACGAGATCTCGATGCGGCCCAGCGCGAGCTCCCCCGCCCGCACGACCTCGGCAGCCACCGCGGCCCCGCACGCCCGGGCCGCCGC
>JBOHFU010000957.1:0-1590 GCA_050699675.1 Pseudonocardiaceae bacterium | reverse complement strand
GCCGCGCGCGAACAAGTAGATGCACTATTGCGCGTGGCTCTTGACTTGTGATGGGTCCAGGGGGCTGCGCAAACATTCAGCGTGAGTACCGAATGTGCCGTGTGGTGGCGTTGTGTGACGACCGGGGGTGCTTGTAGTTTCCGGTCGTGTCCAGATGCGTGTGCGGTGCTAGTGTATCTAGATACATTTATCTTTACGCTGCCTGGCAGGCTACATCGTCGATCTCGGTGGCCCGCATGAGGGCCTCCATACGGGCCGTGATGGCGCGGACCTTGTCGATGATCTCGTCTGCGGTGGCTGTCCATGTGATGGGCTTACAGTCGCTGTTCCAGTTCTGGGTGAACGACTCAATCTCCTTGTTGAGAACCTTGACGGAGCTGAACGTGCCGCACCGGATCAGCTTCCGGGTGAGGATACCGTTCCAGATCTCAATCATATTCATCCACGACGCACCCGTGGGGGTGAAGTGAAAGACAACTCGCTGCTGCTTGGCGAGCCATTTCTCGGTCTCTGCCGACAGATGCGTGGAAGCATTATCGAGGATAACATGAACTTTCTGCCCCGGGTAGGCCGCCACGACCTTCTTCATCAGCCGAAGAAAATCCGGTGTCGCGTGCGTCGGTGACAGTGACGTGATCACCTTACCCGTCCGGACATCCAGTGCGGCGTACAGATCCGTCGTCCCCATCCGCGCATAGTCAAAAGTGCGTTTCTGGGTCTTGCCGAAGTCGATGGGCAGCAGCGGCTGCGTGCGGTCCAGCGCCTGGATACCCGACTTGGCGTCCACCGACACGACCACCTCCCCTTCCGGAGGGTCCACGTAGAGACCGACGACGTCACGGACCTTGTCCTCAAAATGTGGATCCTTCGAAATCTTGAACGTGCCCTGCTGCCACGGCGTCAGGCCGTGCTCTCGCCACAGTCGCGACACCCAGGTCTGCGCCACATAGACACCCTCGGTCTTCTTAATGTACTGGGCCATCTCCGTCGAGGACCAATGCGAGATCCCCAACGCCGACGGGGGTGTCGTCCTGCTCAACGCCAGAACCCGCGCGCGTATTCGGTCCGGGATCTGACGCGGCGCACCGGGCGAGGTCCTGCTCACCAAACCTTCCATGCCGAACTGCTCATAGCGCTTGAGCCACTTATCCACCGTCGGCCGCGACGCCGCCGACATCGCGGCGATCTCACCTTTCCGATATCCCTCGTCATACCAGAGCACTATCTGCGCCCGCGCGGACACCGACCCGTCATACACTTCCGACCTGAGCGCCGCGCGAAGCTCAGCACGATCTTCCTCAGAAAGGTTCATGCACAGAGTATCCCACTCCGCACCGCGAATGTAAAGCTAAATATATCTAGATACACTAGGTGGGTGCGGGAAGTTCTGGCAACGCGCACGCCGTCGCGGAACCGTGTGATCAGCTCGTTCTTGACCGCTGCTGGGATCGCGGTGCGGCCCTTCTCGCGGGCGAGACCGGCCTGGTGGATCAGTCCGCGGAGCGCTTCGGCGATCTGGGCCGGCCAGTGCTGGTCGGGGTAGATCTGCCCGGCACCATCAAGATCACGCAGGTGATGCTGGCAACACAG
>JBOHFU010000956.1:0-1590 GCA_050699675.1 Pseudonocardiaceae bacterium | reverse complement strand
GTCTAGCCAGGCGCCCGCGACGTCCACGCATCGCTGCTGGTCGACCGCCCACGACGGGAACAGCCCGAGCACGCAGGGCTGGGCGCGCTCGGAGGTCCGGCGGTCCCACACCTCGGCGATCTCGTTGAAGTACCGGTCCAGGTACGGGGTGAGTAGCTGCTTCTGCGCGTAGTGGCTGAAACCACCGATGATGGCTTCGCTGATGGCGTTGGGTAGCTCGTCGTCGCGCATTGCCCGCTGCCAAGCGCGTTCCTTAGCAGCGGAGGTGGGCAGTAGCGCCAGTGCCCGCTCGGCTTGCCGGCGCCCGGTCGCGGTGGCGTCGCGGTCTTGCTCGGCGGCGATCTCGCCTTCACCCACCACACCGTGAGCTGTGAGTGCCTGCAGCAACCGCCAGCGCAGGTCGGTGTCCACCGTGAGCGCCTCGGGCACACCCTCACCGGCCAGCCAGCCTGCCAGCGCATCCAGTTCCGGCTTACCCAGCAGCGACGTGGTCAGCGTGTTGACCAGCGCGAGCTGATGGTCGGAGCCGGGGTCGGCCGTGCTGATCAGGTCCATCAGCGTGCGGGTGAACTGTGGCCAGCCGTCCTCGATGGCCCAGCTGGGCTCAGCGTAGGAGGACAGCGCGGTCTGCACCTGCAGCAACAACCGCTGCACGACGCCCACCTCGGTCTCGGCGGGTAAGCCTCCCAGCACCAGCGCGACGAAGTCCCGGGCCTTGAACTCAGCCTCGCGAGTCATCTCCCAGGCCGCCGACCAGCACAGCGTGCGTGGTAGCGACTCCGTGATGTCGCCGATCCGGTCGACCAGGGTCGCCAGGGACTTCTCGTCGAGCCGCAGCAAGCAGTAGGTGAGGTCGTCGTCGTTGACCAGTACCAGCTGACCCGCAGGTACTCCGATCAGTTCGGGGACCTCGGTCCGCTCCCCGCTGACGTCGAGCTCCAGCCGGTGGGTACGCACCAGCGCACGCGTACCGGGATGTGAGTCGTAGACACCGACAGCAAGGCGGTGGGTGCGCCGCTCCCTGGCCCCGGGACGGGCGCCGTCCTGGAGCACCGCGAATGATGTGAACGCTCCGTCACCGTTCACGGTGAACTCCGGTCGCAGGATGTTGAGCCCCGTGGTTTCCAGCCACTGCGCGCTCCAGCCGGACAGGTCGCGGCCGGACGCCTGCTCCAGCGCGGCCAGCAGATCGGCGAGCGTGGCGTTGCCCCAGGCGTGCCGGGTGAAGTAGATCCGCAGGCCGGCGAGGAACTTCTCCAGCCCGACGTAGGCGACCAGCTGGCGCAACACGCTGGCGCCCTTGGCGTAGGTGATGCCGTCGAAGTTGACCTCGACGGCCTGCACGTCGGGGATGTCGCAGGCGATCGGGTGGGTGGACGGCAGCTGGTCCTGCCGGTAGGCCCAGGCCTTCTCCACGGTGGCGAACGTGGTCCACGCGCCGGTGTACTCAGTGGCCTGCGCCTGGGACAGCACCGAGGCCCAGGTGGCGAAGGACTCGTTGAGCCACAGGTCGTCCCACCAGCGCATGGTCACCAGGTCGCCGAACCACATGTGTGCCATCTCGTGCAGCACCGTCTCGCAGCGGCGCTC
>JBOHFU010000955.1:0-1593 GCA_050699675.1 Pseudonocardiaceae bacterium | reverse complement strand
ACCGCTCGGCACGGCTGGGCCGCCCCCGATGACCTGCCGTGTTGCTGCACCGATCCGGTCGTGCCACGCTCACGCCGTCCATTAAGGGTACCGAACGGAAAGGCGAAACAGATATGCGCATCGGCGTACTCACCGGCGGCGGTGACTGCCCGGGGCTCAATGCGGTGATCCGGGCAGTGGTCCGCAAGGGCATCGAGGTGTACGGGCACGAGATCATCGGGTTCCGGGACGGCTGGCGGGGTCCGATGGAGGGGCTGATCCAGCCGCTCGGTATGGCCGACGTGGAGCACATCCTTCCCCTCGGTGGCACCATCCTGCGCACATCGCGCACCAACCCGTACCGCAACGGCGGCGCGGAGCAGGTCAAGCGGACTCTGGCGGAGCACGGCGTGGACGCCCTGATCGCGATCGGCGGTGAGGACACCCTCGGGGTGGCTCGCAGGCTCGGCGAGGACGGGGTTTTCGTGGTCGGCGTGCCTAAGACCATCGACAACGACTTGGGTGCCACCGACTACACCTTCGGGTTCGACACCGCAGTACACATCGCGACCGAGGCGATCGACCGGCTGCGTACCACCGCGGAGTCGCACCACCGGGCGGCGGTCGTGGAGGTGATGGGCCGCAACGCGGGCTGGATCGCACTGCATTCCGGGATGGCCGGCGGGGCGAACGCCATCCTGATGCCGGAATGGCCATTCTCCGTGGATCGGGTGTGTAAGTGGGTCATCCGGTGCCTCGAGCGGGAGTCCGCCGCGATCGTCGTGGTGGCCGAAGGCGCGGTGCCAGAGGGAGGCGCGGAGCTCGTGGCCGCCGCGGAGGTCGACGCGTTTGGCCACAAACGCCTCGGCGGCGTCGGAATCTGGCTGGCCGACGAGATCGCCCGATGCACCGGTGCCGAGTCCCGTGCCGTGGTTCTGGGCCACATCCAGCGTGGGGGTACCCCCACTGCCTACGACCGCGTGCTAGCTACCCGATTCGGCGTTCATGCGGTCGACGCAGTGCATGAAGGCGACCGCGGCGTGATGGTGGCGCTGCGCGGCACCGACATCATCCGGGTGAAGCTGGCCGAGGCCACCGCGGCCATCAAGACGGTGCCGCCACATCGCCACGTAGAGGCCGAGGTCTTCTTCGGTTGATGGGGGTCCCCGCTGGACTGACCCGGGGGCTCACCCCATACCCTCAGGCATCGTGAACTGGACCGTGGATGTTCCGGTCGACGCCCTCCCGGAGCTACCGCCGCTGCCTGCCGATCTCCGCACCAGGCTTGACGCTGCGCTGACCCTGCCTGCCGAGCAGCAGCCGAGCTGGCCCGACCCGGAAGCGGTGCGCAGCGTGCGCACCGTGCTGGAAAGCGTCCCGCCGATCACCGTGCCGCCTGAGGTGGACCAGTTGCGGGATCAGCTCGGGGCGGTCGCCCGCGGAGAGGCTTTCCTGCTGCAGGGCGGGGACTGCGCCGAGACCTTTGCCGACAACACCGAGCCACACCTGCGGGCCAACATTCGCACGCTGCTGCAGATGGCGGTGGTGCTCACCTACGGATCGAGCATGCCGGTGGTGAAGGTGGGGCGGGTGGCCGGGCAGTACGCCAAGCCG
>JBOHFU010000954.1:0-1599 GCA_050699675.1 Pseudonocardiaceae bacterium | reverse complement strand
CGAACTCGGTGATCGTCTCGGCGGAGACGGCGGGTCGGCTGCTCGGGGCGGCGGCGACGACGCCGAGCGTGGTGGAGGTCGTCGAGGACCTGCTGACCCCCGACGCCGGGTTGGCGATCAGCGAGCGACCGGTGGAGGACGCCGAGGTCGGCGGCTCACCGCGGCACCTCAACGACATCGTCTTGGGTGTCGTGCGGGGAGAGAAACTGTACCGGGTGGACGCGGCTGCGGTGGACGCCCTCGAGTCCGGCGACCGGCTGCTCTACGTCCGCAAGGTCGGTCTGCCTGAGGAGGACTGACCGTCAGTTTGACTGCGGGATGGCGCAACCGGTGGGGTGATCGCTGTGACGAGGCGGGTGGTGGTAGTCGGTGCTGACGCGACGGGGATGAGCGCGGCCTCGCAGGCGCTTCGGCGTGCGGGTCGAGACGCGCTGGAGGTGGTGGCCTTCGAGCGCGGCCACCACGTGTCCTACTCGGCCTGCGGCATCCCGTATTGGGTGGCGGGTGACGTGGACGGGGCGGACGCGCTGATCGCCCGCAGTGCCGCTGAGCACCGGGCCAATGGGATTGACCTGCGGATCCGCACCGAGATCACCGACATCGACCTGGACGCCCGCACAGTCACCGCCGCTGAACTCGACGGCGGCGCGAGCTATCAGGTTGGCTTCGACGACCTGGTGCTGGCTACCGGTGCGGTGCCGGTGCGTCCGGACCTGCCCGGGGTGCGCGCACCAGGCGTCTACGGTGTGCAGACCCTCGGCGACGGTGCCGCTGTGCTGGACGGTCTGGCGGACCGGCCGCGCCGGGCGGTCGTGGTCGGTGGCGGATACATCGGTATCGAGATGGCCGAGGCGATGGTCCGCCGTGGTCTGGCGGTCACGCTGGTGGACCGGGCTCCGGAGCCGATGACCACCCTCGACCCGGACATGGGTGCCCTGGTGCGCGAGGCGATGCAGGGGATGGGGATCGCCGTGCTCACCGGCACTCCGGTCACTGGCTTCGAGGCCGGTTCCGACGGCCGGGTATCCGGTGTGGGCACCGAGGGCGGGACGCTCCCGGCGGACATCGTCGTGCTGGGGCTGGGCGTGCGGCCGGCCACCGAGCTGGCGCGGGCCGCCGGGCTGCCGCTGGGTGAGCACGGCGGCCTGCTCACCGATCTGCAAATGCGGGTGCCCGGTCATGACGGGGTGTGGGCCGGTGGTGACTGCGTCGAGGTGCTCCATCGCATCTCGCAGCGTCGGGTGCACGTCGCGTTGGGCACCCACGCCAACAAGCACGGCCGGGTGATCGGCACGAACCTGGGCGGCGGCTACGCGACCTTCCCCGGTGTGGTCGGCACCGCGGTCAGCAAGGTTTGCGACCTCGAGGTCGGCCGAACCGGGCTGCTGGAGGCCGAGGCGCGGGCCGTGGGGTTCGAGCCGGTGAGCGTGACAGTGCGCTCCACCACCCGGGCCGGCTACTTCCCGGGCAGTACCCCGATCACCGTCAAGATGATCGCCGAGCGCGGTACCGGGCGGCTGCTCGGCGCGCAGCTGGTTGGGCGGGAGGGCTCGGGCAAGCGAGTCGACGTGTGCGCCGTCGCGCTGTGGAACGGGATGA
>JBOHFU010000953.1:0-1600 GCA_050699675.1 Pseudonocardiaceae bacterium | reverse complement strand
ACCGCATCCGACGGCACGACGCTGCTGGTCGACCATCACCTGCCGAAGACCCAGGCTTCCGATGGCGAGGCGCTCGTCTGGATCCGCACCCCCTACGGGCGCAAGGGCATGCGCTCGATCGCGAAGAGGTTCATCAAACGCGGCGCCCACGTCCTGGTCGAAGCCCTCCGCGGCACCGACGGCTCGGGCGGAACCTTCGATGGCAGCACCCTCAACCCCAGCGACGAAGCCGACGTCGCAGCCTGGCTCCGCCGCCAACCCTGGTTTCCGGGCACCATCGTCACCTGGGGCTGCAGCTTCATCGGCTACGCCTGCTGGGCGCTGGCTGCCCGCGACATCCCGGAATGGCGCCTGGCCATCCTGCACGACGCCGAGTCCGAGATCCGAGACGCGATCGTCTACCCGGGCGGTGTCTTCGCCGGCGCCGTCGCCCTCAGCGTCGTCGAGAACGTCGACTGGCTGAGCCGCCACCCGGGCGCGTCGCTAGCCCGCACCATGCTGGCCTCGGTACGCGGAGCCCGGCGGACCAAGAAGACCCTCGCCGAGCTCCCATTGGGTACCGCAGACCAGCGGCTGCTCGGTCACCGCGTGGAGTATTTCCAGCAGTGGCTCGCCCGCGAGCACGACGACGGCTACTGGCAGCGCCTGAACCTGCGCGGCCACGCCGCCGGGATGCCCGACCAGGCCCACCTCGCCACCGGCTGGCACGACATCTGCCTGGCCAGCACCCTGGCCGACTACGCCGCTCTGCGCGAGGCCGGCAAGACCCCACGGCTGGTGATCGGGCCCTGGTATCACTCCCTCGGATTCACCGACAAGACCTACACCGCCGAGGTCGACGGCTGCATCGACGCCGCCCTACGCGGCGAGCCCGCCGTCACCGATTCCTCCGTGCGGGTACATGTCGGCGGCGCCGACGAATGGCGCGAGTTGTCTGACTGGCCCCCGCCCGGCTACCTCCCCACCGTCTGGTACCTACACCCCGCAGGACGGCTCGATACCAGCTCACCGCCCCGGTCACCGCCGGACCGCTACCGCTACGACCCCGCCGACCCCACCCCCGCGGTCGGCGGAGCGATGGAGAACTGGGATGGCGGCGCAGGCGCCAAAGACAACCGCCAGCTGGAAGCACGCCCCGACGTTCTGACCTACACCACCGACGCCCTCGCCGAAGACGTCGAGGTCATCGGGCCGGTCACCGCCGAGATCGTGCTGCGTTCCAGCCTCGAGCACACCGACCTGTTCGCCCGGCTCTGCGACGTCGACCCACGCGGGCGCTCGACGAACCTGTGCGACGGCATCCGCCGGCTCACCCCCGACGACCCACCCGTCGCCGGCGACGGCACCCGCAGGATCCGCATCGACCTCGTCGCCACCGCTCACCGGTTCCGCTTCGGACACCGCATCCGCCTGCAGGTCAGCAGCGGCGCCCACCCTCGCCTCGTCCTCAACCCCGGAACCGGCGCCCCGCTCGCCACCGCGACCGACCTCCGCGCCACCGACCAAGAGATCTTCCACGACCCCGACCACGTCTCGACCGTCGAGCTCTGCACGCTCCACACCACCGCCGCCTAGAACCGGACGACCTCCGGCTAGTCGT
>JBOHFU010000952.1:0-1602 GCA_050699675.1 Pseudonocardiaceae bacterium | reverse complement strand
GGCAATCACGACAGGCGGTCGAATGCCCTGGCGTAGCGGAAAGTCCCCTGCAGCGAGTCGTCCCAGGCGTTCAGCGGGCGCACCTGGAAATACTGATCCCACTCCGGGACAGGCGGGAGCACCCCCAGCGTCGCCCCGGCCACAAACCCGAACCTGCTGTAGTACGCAGGTTCACCGAGCAGCGCCACCGCCGGCTCGTCCAGAGCGTCAGCGGCCGCCAGCACCGCGTGCATCAACGCCTGGCCGACGCCGCGTCGCTGGTAGGCGGGGATCACGCCGAGTGGGCCGAGTCCGATCGAGGGCCGGTCAGCGATGCTCGCGCGACTGCAGATGACATGTCCGACGACGTCACCGTCCAGGACAGCGACGAGGGACAGCGCCGCAATGACGTCACCGTCGGCCCGCAGGTCATCCACCAGCCGAGCCTCGGCCGCATCCGCACCATCGCCGAAAGCGGCACTGTGCACCGCCCGCACGGCCGGCTGATCCACGCGACGTTCTCGACGCAGGAGCACAGACGGATCTTGTCACGCGATCGAGCGGGCATGCCTACTCCTGTCCGGTTCGGTGGCCATGATGCGGGCTTTGGCAGCATGGGGCCGGTGGACACCGGCGGCACGGCGATCGTTCTCGGCGGGGGCGGCGTGCTCGGCGCCGTCCAGGTCGGGATGTTGCGCGCTTTGGTCGAGGTCGGAGTGCGGCCCGATCTGGTGGTCGGCACGTCGGTCGGGGCGCTCAACGGAGCGGTGCTCGCCGCGCTACCGCCCGACGAGGTCGCCGACCGGCTTGACGCGCTGTGGCGCTCGCCCGACGCCCAGGCCTTGTTCGCGGCGGGGGCGGTCCGGCGGCTGCGCGAGCTCGCCCGCAGCGGGGTCGCCGCGCACCCGTGGGGTCCGCTGCGCCGGGCGGTGACCGCCGTGCTGGGCGATCGGCGCATCGAGGACCTGCCCGTGCGCTTCACGTGCTGCGCTGCGAGCATCGAGGATGCCGCAGAGCACTGGTTCGACCATGGCCCCGTCGTCGACGCCGTGCTGGCCTCGGCCGCAGTGCCTGGGCTGCTGCCGCCCGCGGTCGTCGACGGCCGGCACTACCTGGACGGCGGCCTGGTCAACAGCGTCCCGCTGGGCCGCGCCGTCGAGCTGGGCGCCGACCGGGTCTTCGTGCTGCAGGTCGGGCGTGCCGACCAGCCGTTACGGCCGCCGCGGCGGCCTTGGGAGGTTGCCCTGGTGGCCTTCGAGATCGCTCGCCGGCACCGCTATGCCCGCGATCTGGCCACCGTCGGAGACGATGTTGAGGTGCACGTGCTGCCGGCCGGTGAGGGCGGCGCGCCACCCTGGGACAGCCGGGCGGCGCTGCGCTACCGCGACGTCGCCGCCGCCGGGAACCGGATCGCCGCCGCGCACCGTGCGTCGGCGGAGTACCTGCGGTCGCGTCTGGGCACCGGGGGCCGGCGGTGAAGCTCCCGCCACGGTGGATCCGCCGGGCGGTGCTCGCCCCCGCCATGGTGCTGCTCACCGTCTTGACGCTGACCACGCTGCCGGTGTGGATGCTGCTGGCCGCCGCACTCTCGCCGTTTCTGCCGGGCCGGCTGCGTGCGCTGCG
>JBOHFU010000951.1:0-1604 GCA_050699675.1 Pseudonocardiaceae bacterium | reverse complement strand
GAAGAGGAGCTATCGGCGGATTCGGCCTTCGTCGCACTCGAGGAGCTGCTGCTGCTGGTCGCGCCGCTGGCCGACCGGCACCTGGAGCTTCTCGACGAGATCATGGCGGTCGGCATCGATGCCGCGTACCAGCCGCTGCTGCTCGAGGACCTGGTCACGGACTGGATCAGCGCGGCGAACTGGCAGGAATCGCGGTCCTTCGCCGAGAAGCACGCCACCGAGCTGATCACCTGTGCGGCCGAGACAGCGCTGATCAGGCTCGGGCATGCGACGGCCACCGTGGTGCACCTCGCGCTACTCGGCCTCGCCCGGCAGGACGGCCTGAAGGCCGCCTACGACTGCGTGACCGACCGCCGATTCGCGGCCGACCGGATGCGGCGGGCCCTCGGCGAGGCGGAGTCGAACACCATCGTCGCGCTGGCCATGCTCGAAGGGCGGGTGTTCGGTGAGTCGTTCGCCGCCGCGGCACATCTCGCCGTCGCCGGTTCGCTGGCCGGTGCGCCGATGAGCGACACGACCAAGCTGGAGGAACTCGCCGCGCAGGCCGACGTCGCCGAGCGGCAGCGGGTGACCGCCGAGATCGCCGAGCTCATCGGCCGGGTCCCGGAGCACGCCGGCCGGCTCAGCTCCCTACCCAAGATCCTGCTGCCCGAAGTCCCGCGCCGGTCCCACCCGACCTGAGATCCGCCTGCTCGGACCGCACCGGCTGTCGCGCCACCGTCACTCGCGCGGCACTGTGGCGCACCTGGTCCGGCTGCCCCTGACCGCCCGCCGCTGCGGGTCCGCGCGCCATCTCACCTCTGACTCAGCCAGCAGTATGATCTCACTTACTGAGCGTCATCAGTGCTGCCGCTCAGCGAGCAAAAGCCAATGATTCGGATGCGGACAATGTCACTGTCTGCATCCTCGCCCTGAGGAGGGCCGTGGCACAGACCCCGCGGCAGCTGACGCCGCACGCCTCGCTGCGGCATTTCTTCGGTGCCGAGCTTCGGCACTGGCGCCGGCTGGCGAACCTGTCCCATGACCGGCTCGGGGCGCAGGTCAACTACTCGGGTGCCGCGATCTGCAAGGTGGAGAAGGCCGAACGCGCACCCACCGCTGCCCTCGCCAAGGCATGT
Source organism: Pseudonocardiaceae bacterium (assembly GCA_050699675.1). Taxonomy (GTDB): domain Bacteria; phylum Actinomycetota; class Actinomycetes; order Mycobacteriales; family Pseudonocardiaceae. The sequence goes on along the minus strand of JBOHFU010000951.1, from coordinate 486 downwards.
GACCAGGTGCTGGGCACCGGTGGAGCGCTCGCACGCTTGGTCGCCTTGATCGAGGCCACCGCCGAGGAGGCCCACGCTGATCGTTGCGCGGATGCCGGCAGCGACCCGGGACTCGGGCTCGGGTGTGCCCTGAACAGCCACGGTCCTACAGTAGCGGCATGGTCGGAGAGAGGAGGGGAACCGGTGAACCGGTTCGAGTTCCTCGTTTCGACGTTCGGCGTCGGTGCGGGTGCCCTAGTCGGCCTGGAATCCACCGAAGCACCCCGGCTCGGCCGCGAGGATGTGACGGCTTGGGAACGCAACCTGTCTCGGATCCGCGAACTGGATGACCAGTACGGCGGCACCGGGGTCTATGAACTGGCGCTGCGCTCACTCCAGCGGTTACGCCGCGTGCTCCACCAAGGTAGCTACGGTCCTTCGACGGGGGAAGCGCTGCACACCCTAAACGGGGAGCTAACCAGATTCGTCGGCTGGCTGGCCTTCGAG
>JBOHFU010000950.1:0-1606 GCA_050699675.1 Pseudonocardiaceae bacterium | reverse complement strand
AGGGCAACCAGTTCTCCCTCATCCTGTTCCTGGCCTCGACGCTGCCGCTGGTGTTCCTGTGCTACCGCTCGGGCATCCGGGGACGACCCGGGTTCTCCGGCAGCGACAACCCCACCGTCGCGGACTATGTGCTCGCGGCGCTGGCGTTCGCGGTCTGCCTCTACCCCGTGCTTCCGGCAGAGCTCGGGACCGGCGGTGGCGGCTTCGACGCGTTCCTGGACCGCCAGGGCATCCTGGCCGCACCGGACGTGCTGGCCGGGGCCGTGCTGCTGCTTCTGGTGCTGGAGGCCTGCCGGCGGACCACCGGGTGGGTGCTGCCCGCCGTCTGCCTGCTGTTCCTGGCCTACTCCTACTACGGCGGCCTGGTGCCGCAGAACTGGTCGATCGCACACCAGGGCCTGAACTTCGACGAGATCGTCAACGCGCTGTACAACGATGCGTCCGGCTTCTACGGCGTGCCGCTGGACGTGGCGGCGAGCTACCTCGTGCTGTTCGCGATCTACGCCGCGCTGCTGGATCTGTCCGGGGCGGGCCGGTTCTTCATCGAGCTCTCGCTGGCGGCGTTCGGCCGCTCCCGCGCCGCGCCGGGCCGGACCGTCGCACTGTCCGGGTTCCTGCTCGGCACGGTGTCGGGCTCGGGCGCGGCGACGACGGTCAGCCTCGGTTCGGTGACCTGGCCGATCCTGCGCCGCGCGGGCTACCCGGCCGAGCACGCCGGCGGGATGCTGGCCGCGGCGGGAATCGGCGCGATCCTCTCACCGCCCACACTCGGCGCTGCGGCCTTCATCATCGCCGAGTACTTGCAGGTGTCCTACCTGCAGGTACTGCTGTGGGCGATCATCCCGACGCTGCTGTATTACCTGGGCATCCTGCTCGCCGTCGAGATCGACGCCCGCCGTCTGGGGGCCACGGCGGTCGACGTGGCGACGGCGTCGCCCTGGCGGCTGCTCGGTCGCTTCGGCTACCACTTCATCTCGCTGGCCGTGATCGTGTTATTCCTCGCGTTGGGCATCCCGCCGTTCACCGCGGTGGTCTATGCCTGCGGGGTGCAGCTGGTGCTGTCCTTCCTGGACCGCCGCCACGCGCTCACGCCCCGCCGGCTCTACGCCGCGCTGGCGGCCGGGGTGCGCAGTGTGCTGCCGGTGATCGCGGTGTGCGCCGCCGCCGGGATCATCACCTCGACCATCGCCAAGACGGGCCTCGGTCTGCAGCTGTCCTCGGTCCTGGTCGGCACCGCGCGGGCCATCACGGACAACCCGACCGGCACGCTGATCGTCACCGCCGTACTGGCCGCGGTGGCCGTCGCCCTGTTGGGGTTGGCGGTGCCGGTGACCGCGTCGTTCATCATCGCCTGGGTGATCATCGGCCCGGCGCTGATGAACCTGGGGGTGGCGCCACCCGAGGCGGCGATGTTCCTGTTCTACTTCGCGGTGCTCTCGGAGGTCACCCCGCCCACCGCGCTAGCCGCTGTCGCCGCGGCCGCGATCACCGGGGGCCGGGTGATGGCCACCATGATGCAGGCCGCCAAGTACGCGTTGCCGGCGTTCCTGGTGCCCTTCGCCTTCGTGCTCACCGGAAACGGCGCCGCCCTGCTCACCCGCGGCTC
>JBOHFU010000949.1:0-1608 GCA_050699675.1 Pseudonocardiaceae bacterium | reverse complement strand
GCTCAGCGCCGAGGTGTGTGCAGAGCTACCGGGGTTTCACCCCAGCCCGACGAGGCATGTCGTGGTTTGGGCTGGTCTCGGGGGCTCCGGTCGGGCAGTGTGACGGTGCCCTGCTGGGCCCGTGTTGGTACCGCTCGTTGGCGGTGGTTGGCTTCTTGAGCCGTCCGCCTGACCGGAGCCAGCCATGACGCTACCGCGCACCGTCGCTGATGTCCTCGCCGATCATGTGGTGTTCGAGGTGGAGTGCATCGACCGGATGTATCTCAATGTTTACGTCCCGAAGTTGCAGTTCGCGGCGGGCTTGCTGGGGTATGTGCAGCGCCAGTTGGGGTTGCCGATCGCGTCCACCGCCCCGCTGGGGAAGATCACCGATGCGTTCAGCGCCGCGATGCGTCGGTTCGCCCGGGACCAGCGGGTGCCGTGGGTGGACTTCGTGAAGGGACAGCGCAAGGACGAGGTCATGCACCAGCACCTGGCCGGCTTCGACCGGGAGGAGGGGGTGTTGTTCATCGGGCGGGCGCAGGAGAAGACCGCGCTGTTTCGCACCGAGCGCCGCCGCGACGCCAACGGTGATTCCTACCCGTGGATCGTGAAGACCACCGGGGTGGTCAACCACTTCTACGTGTATGCCGTGGACGCCGAGTTCGGCCCGTTCTTCCTGAAGTTCTGCTCCTATTTCCCCTACAACGCCAAGCTGTGCCTCAACGGCCACGAGTGGGCCAAACGCCAGGCCACCAAGACCGGGATCGCCTTCACCGCGCTGGACAACGGTTTCGCCACCGTCGAGGATCCCGCTGCGCTGCAGGCCATCTGCGATCGGTTGGGCCCTGGCCGGATCGACGCCTTGCTGCGCAAGTGGTTGGCGATCTTGCCCCACCCGTTCACCCCCGCCGACCGCGAAGCCGGCTACCGCTACGACGTCTCGATGCTGCAGGCCGAGTTCTCCTTGACCCAGGTGCTCGACCAGCCGGTGTCGGGTCGGGTGTTTTTTGAACACGTCATCCGCGACAACCTCGACGCCGGCCGCCCCGACCAGGTCAGCCTCATCTTCAACCGGCGTTTGATTCACGGCAGGCGACGATCCACCCCAGGCCGGCTCCGGACCCGAGTCATCACCGAGGGCGTCACCCCGAGCCTGCACATCGACTACAAGCACACCGCGATCAAGCAATATCACAAGGAAGGGCGAGCACTACGGACCGAGACCACGATCAATAACACCCGCGACTTCGGGATCGGGAAACGGCTGACCAATCTGCCCGCACTGCGGGAGATCGGCTTCTCCGCCAACCGGCGCCTGCTCGGCGTCCAACGACTCAGCCACAACCCGATCCGCGCCATGGAAGCCTTCCACAGGGTCCATGAACCCATCATCACCCGCGACGGGCATCGCATCGCCGGGCTGCGCCTCGGTGACCACCGCGCCCACGCCCTGCTCCAAGCGCTACTCGTGTTCCGGCTGCTTCCCCACGGATTCCTCAACCGCGACCTGCGCCGGCTGCTCGCCGACCTGCTCGGCAAACACCCCCACGAGATCACCGCCGGCCAGATCAGCTACGACCTCCGCCGGCTCCGCGCCCACGGCCTGATTGCACGCATCCCCGGAAC
>JBOHFU010000948.1:0-1610 GCA_050699675.1 Pseudonocardiaceae bacterium | reverse complement strand
CGGCCAGTGAGCACGTGCGGGTCACTGCTGGCCACCTCGCCCCGCGATACATCCGCTACCACCCACTGACGGTGACGCACCGTGACGAGCTGGCCCGGCACCGGCACAGCGACTCGCTGATCGCGCGAAGTGAAGGTGCCGGTCACGGCGGAAGCCTAACGTGGCGCGCGCTTCCGATCTGGCAATCGCCTCGAGTCATGGGTGCACCACCGTTACCTAACTAGAGCTCCCGCCGGCCGACCAGCACGTGATCGATGTCAGCGAGGTGACAGAGCTGGGGCACGTCGTTGCCTCGTGCTCGCGGATCCCCGGAGCGAGCGCTGGTGCGCGCCGTGGAATCAAACGTGGTGCGAACTCAGGTCTATCGGTGCCGCGAGTGCGCCCATAAGGTGTGAGACCTGCAACTGTTGTCGCTGGTAGAAGCCATAGTAGGCGGGGTACGGCCTCCTCGTAATGAGCAGGTTCGGGGTTCGATTCCCCGAGGCGGCTCCACCCCTGACCAGCGCAAACGCGCTTGTCAGGCATGCGCCGGGCATCCCCACTCGCCACTTCTGCCACATCCGTCGCTGTGGTTGACTGTATTTCGCACCACGTTTGATCTTGTTTCGCGAATGCCGGACTCTGTGGGCTGCCAGTGACACCCCCTCGCGATTCCGTCTCGGTGGGGGGCCGGGGGCGGTTCGGCGATCGTGTATGTCGGCCATCATTTGATCTTGCCGATGGTGGATGCCGAACTGTGGGCAGCCAAGGGTGTCGATGGGATGATTGCCGTGCTCACGGAGCGTGCCTGCCCGATCTCGCGCCTCCAAGAGATGAGAGGGTGGCCACTGCTGGGGCGAAGGTGGTGGGTAGGTCCTGTCGGCGGTCGTGGTGAGAGCTGGGGTCGGGGGTATGGGCTCGCGGAAGTGCAGATGGCTAGGCACGGCACTCCGGCGGGCTGGCCCGTCCTCCGACCGGCTGGTGTAACGCGGGTGGAACCCCGGAGTCGTGCCTAGTGTGATCGGACGTTCCGCGACAGTAGACGGTCGTAATGCGCCCATGCTAATGTGTATTACACCAGCATCAGAGGGTTAGGGGTGCGGGTTGATGAGGTCGAGTGGGACGAGGGCAACCTCTATCACGCGACCCTCAGGGTCAGCGCCGCCGAGATCGAGCAGGTTATCGACGATCCGGCTTCCGTCTGGCGGGTCAACCGCAAGGGCCGCACTGCGACGCATCTTGTGAGCGGCCGGACGACCGGCGGGGCGGCCGTTCGGGTAGCGGTCCGCTACGACTCCGCCACCCGCACCGTGCGGCCGATCACCGCGATGAGGATCGACTGATCACCCGTGGCAACCACCACCAGTACCGCACCGGAGGTCACCGATGGCGAGCAAGGGCAACCCGGCGGATGACGCCGCCTACTGGAACAAGCACCTGGACGACCCCGACATCGACGATGGCGAGACGGTCGAGGTTGCGGTCGCTCGACCGCTGACCTCAACGTTCTCTCTGCGTATCCCGGCAGCTGAACTCGATGCCATCCGGGCCGAAGCGAGCAACGCCGGGGTCTCGGTGTCTGAGTGGGTGCGGACGGCGTGCACGACTGCGCTGAGCACGCAGGAGAACCG
>JBOHFU010000947.1:0-1611 GCA_050699675.1 Pseudonocardiaceae bacterium | reverse complement strand
GCGGTCAAGCCGGGCATTGCCGACAACCTCCGTGCCGACACCGAGCGGATGCAGGCCTTCCTCGCCGATCAGATCCTTGCGGCTCAGCACACCGGTGACGCGCCCGCCGAGCTCGACCCCGACCACGAAGCGAGGATCCTGCTGGCCCTGGTGGAAGGGCTGAGCCTGCTTGCCCTGGGCCAGCGCTATCCGGCGGACCGGGCGCTCGCCACGTTCGACGCGCATCTCGCCACGATCTTCCACCCCGCGACCGACCGGAACCACGCTCAGCGTCAGCCCTGACCGATGCCTGACCTTGCAGTATCGCGGCAGGAAATACCCCCTTGTAGGCTTGTGAAGATCGATGGCTGACCGGAGGTATACCTCCTTGCGGGACCTTCGTGCGCTTCCCAAAGCCCACTTGCACCTGCATCTCACCGGCTCGATGCGCCTGGGCACGCTGCACGAGCTCGCCGCCGCATACGGGATCACGCTGCCCCCGGCGCTGCGGGGGACGTCGGTCGGCTGGGCTGGCGCCGACCGTGAATGGTCGGTGTTCCAGGCCCGCTACGACGCTGCCCGCAACGCCATCCGCTCGGTCGACGACCTGCGCCGGGTGGTCCGCGAGACGGCCGAGGACGACGCCGCGGACGGGTCGGGCTGGCTGGAGCTGCAGGTGGACCCAACCTCATACGCTTCTCGATTCGGCGGGCCAGGCGGGGTGGTCGATGTGCTGCTGGCGGCTTGTCAAGAGGCCGCGGCAGTCACCGGCATGGGCATCGGGCTGATCGTCGCCACCAGCTGGGCCAGAACCGGCGAGCATGCCAGCGCTCTCGCGCGGCTGGCGGCCCGGTACGCCGACGCCGGGGTGGTGGGGTTCGGCATCTCCGGGGACGAGCGTTGCGGGCGCCCAGTGGACTTCGCTGCCGCGTGCCGGATCGCCACCGCCGCCGGTCTGGTACGCACCCCGCACGCCGGGTACTACACCGGGCCGGAGCACGTGCGAGAGTGCGCGGAGGTACTGGGTGCGACCCGGATCGGGCATGGCATCACCGCGGTTCACAATCCGTCCGTGCTCGATCACCTGGCCGCGCAGGCAGTTGCATTGGAGATCTGCCCGACGTCCTATGAGCCGATGGGTGTGCTGGAATCCGTGCACCAACTTCCGATCACCGCGCTGATGGATGCCGGTGTCCCGGTCGCGATCGGCGCCGATGACCCACTGCTGTTCGGGACACGACTGGCCGGCCAATACGAGATCCTGCGCGACGTCCTCGGCTTGGGCGACGAGGAGCTGGCGGTCCTGGCGGGGCACTCGATCACGGCCTCGGCCGCCCCCGCTGCGGTCAAGCGGCGCCTGCTCGCCGGCGTCGATCGCTGGCTGGCGTAGCGTCCTCAACTAGTTGCTGGGCACCGGATTCCCTCAGCAGGGGGTTTGAGGTCAGTGAGGTAGTCGATTCCCGCGTCATCGACGCACTTGATGCCTTGCAAGAAGACGGTGTGCTGGGTCCCATCGAAGGTCAGCAGGCGTGCTTTGAGGTCTTCGGCGAGGTTGACCCCGGCCTGATACGGGGTTGCGGGATCCTGCGTCGTGGAGATCACCACTACCGGTGGCAGACCGGTGGTCTGTGG
>JBOHFU010000946.1:0-1612 GCA_050699675.1 Pseudonocardiaceae bacterium | reverse complement strand
CGGCCATGATTCTGCGACACAGCTTGCTCTGCTGGGCCAACTCGATGAGATGCTGGCTAACAGTCCTCCAGACGGCGAAACTCGGAGCCGGATCGTGGCGCGCCTACAAGGAATTATCTCCGGTCTCACCGCTACGGAGTTCACGGGAGAGGTTGGGGGCGGACCCAGTGCACGCCGTCGGCCGCGCTGACCAGCCCGTCGGCGAATAGCGGGGTCTCCTCGCCGGCGTCGGCGCCCAGCAGTGCCTGCACCTGTATCCGTGCGGCCTCGCTCATCGCGTTCACCACCACGTCCGTGGCGTGTAGAGCTCCGACCCGGCTGTCCAACTCGTCGGCGGCCTTGGCGAGCGAGTGCGAGCTGCCGGCCAGGTGCTGGGCGACCGCGTCCGGCTGGGTCAGCGATGCCTCGCCGGAGGCGACGCCGCCGACCAGCTCCACGAACGCCTCGAACTCTGACAGCGGGCAGTTAGTGATCTTCTTGGCCTCCCAGAAGTACGACTGCTCGCTCGCCTGCATGCCGTAAAACGAGACAAGGAACTCGTAGAAGACCCCGTACTCCCGCCGGTAGCGCCGTTCGAACTCGGTGAACGCGGACTCCTCGTCGACCATCCCGGCGAGGCAGCTGTTGATGGAACGAGCCGCCAGCAGCCCGCTGTAGGTGGCCAGGTGCACACCGGAGGAGAAGACCGGGTCAACGAAGCAGGCAGCGTCACCGACCAGCGCCATGCCGGGCCGCCAGAAGCGGCTGTTGCAATACGAGTAATCCTTGCGTACCCGCAGCTCGCCGTAGGGCCCGCTGGTCACCCGCTGCGCGTTGGCCAGGTACTCCTTCAGCAGTGGGCAGGCGTCGATGAGCCGGTACAGCGCCAGCTCCGGGTCGCCCTGGACCTTCTCCGCCGCTTCGCTGTGCACCACCGCGCCGACGCTGGTCAGCTCCGGGGTCAGCGGGATGTACCAGAACCAGCCGTCCTCAAACGCCGCGGACAGGATGTTGCCGGAGTTGGGCGCAGGTAGCCGTTTGCCGCCCTCGAAGTAGCCGAACAGCGCAAGGTTGCGGAAGAACTCGGAATAGTGCCGCTCCCCGCCCACGTGCCGGTACGTGCGGCTGCGGTTCCCGGAAGCGTCCACCACATAGGTCGCGACCGCAGTGTGTTCGCCTCCACTGCCGTCCACATACCGCACCCCGCATACCCGCTCACCGTCGTCGACCACGCCCAGGACCGCGCATGACTCCCGCACGTCCACGCCGTGCTCCCGCGCGTTGTCGAGCAGGATCTGGTCGAACTTCATCCGCTCCACCTGGTACGCGAACGAGGTCGGCCCAGCGAGGCGGGGCGAGATTGCGAAAGAGAATGTCCAGGGCACCGGGTTGGTCCCCCAGCGGAACGTGCCGCCGTTCTTCACGGTGAAGCCGGCTGCGCGCAGCCGGTCATCGACGCCGAGGAGCCGGGCGATGCCATGCACAGTGGAGGGGAGCAGGGATTCGCCAATCTGATAGCGAGGGAACTTCTCCTTCTCCAGCAGCAACACCCGGTGGCCTTGCTGGGCGGTCAGCGTCGACGTTGTCGATCCACCCGGACCACCCCCGATGACGATGACGTCGAAAGCTTCCG
>JBOHFU010000945.1:0-1614 GCA_050699675.1 Pseudonocardiaceae bacterium | reverse complement strand
CGGCTGACCACCCAGATCAGCTTGCCCGGTCGGTTCCTGGTGTACGTGCCGGGCGGCCGGGCTACCGGGATCAGCCGCAAGCTGCCCGATACCGAGCGCAAGCGCCTCAAGGAGGTGCTCAAGCGGATCGTCCCTGAAGACGCCGGCGTCATCATCCGGACCGCGTCGGAAGGTGTCAGCGAGGAGGAACTGGCTCGCGACGTCCGCCGGTTGCAAGCTCAATGGGAGATCATCCAAAACCGCTCCGGCACCTCCGCAGCCAGTTCCGGGAGCAAGGTCAAAGCACCGGAGCTGCTCTACGAGGAGCCCGACCTGCTGGTGAAGGTGGTACGTGACCTGTTCACCGAGGATTTCCGCGAACTCGTCGTCCAGGGCGACGACGCCTGGGACACCGTGGACGGCTACGTCACACATGTGGCTCCTGACCTGATGACACGGGTGCGGAGGCATACCGGTGCCGACGACGTGTTCGCCGAGTTCCGGATTGACGAGCAGATCACCAAGGCGCTGGACCGCAAGGTGTGGCTGCCGTCGGGTGGTTACCTGATCATCGACCGCACTGAGGCGATGACCGTGATCGACGTCAACACCGGCAAGTTCACCGGGTCGGGCGGCAACCTCGAAGAGACCGTCACCCGCAATAACCTCGAAGCCGCCGAGGAGATCATCAGGCAGCTCCGGCTGCGGGACATCGGCGGGATCATCGTGATCGACTTCATCGACATGGTGCTCGAGTCGAACCGCGACCTCGTGCTACGCCGGCTGACCGAATGCCTGGGCCGGGATCGCACCCGCCACCAGGTTGCCGAGGTCACCTCGCTGGGGCTGGTCCAGATGACCAGGAAGAAGGTCGGCACCGGGCTCCTGGAGGCGTATTCCACCACCTGTGAGCACTGCAAGGGCCGCGGTGTGCTGGTGTCCGCGGAGCCGGTGAACGTCCGAAGTCAGGGGGTTCCAGTGCCGGCCGGGCCGCCATCCAAAGCCAAGGACTCCGGCGGCGTGAACGGCCGTCGCACGCGGCCCCGTGGACGTGGGTCGGGAGGCGACCCTGTGACATCGGAGCAGGAGATATCGGAACAGGGGACATCGGAGCAGCCAAGCGCCGAGGCCCTGCCCGCTGGAGAGCTCGCACCCCTGTCTCCCACGGCGGACTCGTCAGAGCCCGCGCCGGACACCAATTCGGTGGCCGCCTCGGGAACCACGTCGGGGGCTGCCGCCAATAACGTCCCAGTGACGGCTCCTTCGGTGACCGACGCTCCGCAGCCTGCAGCGCGCACCGTGACGCGCCGCCGCCGGGCTGCCTCGCGGCCTGCCGGGCCGCCCGCCCCAGATCTGCCGGAGGATGTCGACTCGTCCGTCCCGGTCCTCCGCGAGAATGCACGCGAGGTGAGCACCCCGGTTTGACCCGGCCGGACGGCGGGTCGTACCCTCATTGGCGGCCCGCCTGATCGGCGGGCCTAGGTTTGTGCACACAGCGTCTGCCGACACAGCGTTTGCCGACACAGCGTCAGTCCGGTTCAGTCGAACAGCAGGAGCCCCACCCGATGTACGCGATCGTGAAGAGCGGCGGCAAGCAGTACAAAGTGGCCGTCGGGGACGTCGTCGAGGTGGAGA
>JBOHFU010000944.1:0-1614 GCA_050699675.1 Pseudonocardiaceae bacterium | reverse complement strand
TGGTGGCCACCGGCGCCGCCGGTGGCCGGGCCAGCGCCACACCGACGAACACCACCAGCGACGCCACCGCGGCAAGCACCGTGGCCCACCCGTCGAAGCCCTCGCCCACCAGCGAATTGGGGATGTAGAGCAGGGTGTTCGGCACCCCGTAGATGGTTGGTGTCAGCACGAAGAAGCCGATCCGCAGGATCGTCCCAACGGTGATAGCCGCCACTGCCGCGGCCGTGCTCGCGCGGCTCCAGTAATGGCCGAAGATGAACGGGAACGCCAGCGCAGCGAGCATCACGTCGAAGGCCAACGTGAGCAGGATCCCGGTCTCGGGCACCCGAAGTGCGAAGAGCACAGCAATGGCAACCACCGGGATCAGCGTGATCCGGGTGGCTCGCAATAGACGGCATCTGCCCCGGGCGTCGTCCTCCAGCTGCACGCCCACGACGTTGCGCGCCGCGACCGCCGCAGTGCCGAGGATAGCGCCATTGGCGGTGGAGCAGGAGGCCGCCACGATCCCGGAGAGCACCAGGATCGTCAGCCCGACCGGTGCGTACTGGTCGAGCAGGGTGAACAGCACCGGTCCCGACCCGGGATCGTCGCCGAGGATGGCCCCACTGGACAGCGCCACCAGGGAGAACGGGATACCGACTGCGAGGACGCCGAGCGCGCCGACGAAACAGGCCCGCTGCGCGATCTGCGGTGAGCGGGCCGCGAAGATCCGCTGCATGAAGTCGATCGCGACGATATCGCCGATGCCCAAGGCGAGCAGAGTGGCCCAATTGAACATCGCGCCCTGATCGGTGCTGGTGAGCTGGCCGAGATCGAAAGGCCCCATACCGTCCGGAATGGTGATTCCGTAGGTGACCGCCACCCACACCAGCAGCGCCCCGGTGGCGATGACGGTGATGACCATCTGGGCGAACGCGGTGTAGGCGTCGCTGTACATGCCGCCGGTGGCGGTGTACACGAGCACCACCCCGACGATGAGCAGGACGCCGAACGCGTAGCTGGTGCCCAGAAAACGTTCGAACAGGAAACCACCCGCGACGAGATTGCCGGCCAGCAGGATGCAGAAGCTGAGAATCATCATGATCGAGGCGGCCACCTCCACACCACGGCCGTAGCGGCGACGGTAGAAGTCACCGATAGTCAGCAGCTTCATGCTGTTCATCCGCTTGGCGAAGAACAGGCCGGTGACCACCAGGCAGATCGCCAGCCCTATCGGCAGGCTCGCGCCGGCCCAGAACCCACCAGCGGCCGACAGATCGGTGTTGCCGAGGGTGGCGTTGGTGTCCACCGCCTGGCCCATCAGACCCGCCGCAGTCAGCGGCAGGGCCAGTGAGCGGCCCGCCACCAGGAAGTTCGTGCTGTCACCTTCGACCTTGCGGGCGACCGAGAGTCCGATGAGGACCACGGCGAGTACGCCGAGACCCACGCCGAGAATGATCATGGCTCCTCCGGATCGTGCTGGGCCGTCAGCCGGCCGGCGGGCGGGGCAGGTGACCGGCGCGAACCAGGCAGCCGAGGGTGTCGCAGATGACCCGGGTCGCGATCAGCGCGGTGATCTCGGCGTTGTCGTAGGGCGGGGAGCACTCCACGACTTCGATGCCGGCCAGCGGGCGC
>JBOHFU010000943.1:0-1617 GCA_050699675.1 Pseudonocardiaceae bacterium | reverse complement strand
AGCGACGAACCGGCGAAGGGCTCCCAGCCCAGGATCGACAGCGAGCCCAGCTTGAGCGCCGAGCCGCCGAAGTGCGCCGCGCCAGTGGTGGGGTTGGGGATGCCGTAGAGCATCGACAAGCCCCACGCCAACCCGGCCGCCCATCCCGCCAGCAGGCCCCAGCGGTGAAACCAGCGGGTGTAGAGCGCGATCGCCACCGCAGGCAGGGTCTGCAGGATGATGACCCCGCCGATCAGCTGCAGGTCGATCGCGTACTGCGGATCGATGAAGACGATGAACGCGACGGCGCCGAGCTTCACCACCAGCGAGGCGAGCTTGGCCTGCCGCGCCTCGGCCCGGGAGTCGGCGTCGCGGTTGAAGTAGGGCTTGTAGATGTTGCGGGTCCACAGATTCGCCGCGGCGATCGACATGATCGCCGCCGGCACCAGCGCGCCGATCCCGATGGCGGCAAAGGCGACACCGACGAACCAGGACGGGAACTGGCCGTCGAAGAGCACCGGGATGATCGTGTTGGAGTCCGGCCGGCCGGTGGCCGCGTTGACGATCGGCTGGGACCCCGCGGCGATCGCGGCGAACCCGAGCAGCGCGATCATCCCGAGCAGCAGCGAATACGCCGGCAGCGCCGACATATTCCGCTTGATCACGTTGCGACCCCCGGAGGCCAGCACCCCGGTCACCGAGTGCGGGTACAGGAACAGCGCCAGTGCCGAGCCGAGGGCCAGTGTCGCGAACTGTAGCTGGTTGTTGGCGTTGAGCAGCAGCCCGTCGGCGGCCGACGGGGTGGTGGTGAACTTGGTGTTCGCGGCGTCGAAGATCGTGCCCCAGCCGCCCAGCTTGAGCGGCAGGTACACCACCGCCACTGCGATCACCAGGTAGATCAGCCCGTCCTTGACGAACGCGATCAGCGCCGGGGCGCGCAAGCCGGACTTGTAGGTGTAGACGGCGAGGATGACGAACGCCACGATCAGCGGCAGGTGCCCGACGATGCCGGTGTCGTTGAGCCCCATCGTGCGCAGCACCGCTTCCAACCCGACCAGCTGCAGCGCGATGTAGGGCATCGTCGCGACGATCCCGGTGATCGCCACCACCAGCGCGAGCCCCGGCGAGCCGTAACGCCCCTGCACGAAATCGGCGGGAGTGACGTACCCGTGCACCCGGGACACCGACCACAGCCGCAGCAGCGGCAAGAACACCAGCGGGTAGGCGATCACCGTGTAGGGCAAGGCGAACAGGCCCAGCGCGCCTGCCCCGAACACCAGCGCCGGCACGGCGACGAAGGTGTAGGCCGTGTAGAGGTCACCGCCGATGAGGAACCAGGTGATCCACGAACCGAACTTCCGGCCGCCGAGCCCCCATTCGTCCAGGTGGTCCAGCGTGGCCGGCGTCCGCCACCGCACGGCGACGAATCCCAGCACCGTGACCAGGCCGAACAGTAGCGTGAAAACGATGATCTCGGTCCACTGCGGGTTCATCGCCGGTTATCCCGCGTCTTCAGGTACACCACAGCGGTGCAGATCACCCCGACCGGCACCCAGAGGAACTGGTACCAGTAGAAGAACGGGAAACCCAGCAGCCGCGGCTCGATGCGGTTGTACACCGGCGTGACCAGGATCAACA
>JBOHFU010000942.1:0-1618 GCA_050699675.1 Pseudonocardiaceae bacterium | reverse complement strand
CCGTAGGAGACGAGATGACCAAGGACGAAAACCCGGCCAACAGTGAGCGCCCCGACGAGGTCACAGCGGTCGCTGTGGCACCGGACCGGATTTTTGAGCTGGCCACCGGGTTCATGGCCGCCAAGCACCTGTTTGCCGCCAGCGAACTGGGAGTGTTCGATGCCTTGGCGCAGGGCCCGGCGCCGCTCGAGGAGTTAGCGAGGCGGACCCGGCTTTCCCGCCGCACGGCCCGCATCTCGGCTGACGCCATGGTCGCGCTCGGCCTCCTCGAGTGGGAGGGAGACGCCTACCGCAATGGCGAAGTAGCGGCCGCCTTCCTCGCCGGTGGGACAGTTCCCGATCTGCGTCCCTTCTTGCGCTTCTGGGATCAGATCAGCTATCCGGCGTGGCTGGATTTAGTCGACGTGCTAAGCGGCGGCCCCCACTCGCCGGTGGAACTGGACGAGGCGAAGCAGGAAGTGTTCTCCGCCGGGGTGGAGGCCATCCAGGCCAGCGCCGCCCGGGTGTTTGCCACCATCCACGACTTCACCTCGCACCATCGCCTGCTCGATGTCGGCGGTGGAACCGGCTCGTGGTCTGCTGCGGTGGTGCGCCGGCACCGGCACATGTCGGCCACCGTGGTCGATCTGCCCGCGGTGGCTAACCTGGCGCGTCAACGCATCGCCGCGCAGAATCTGAGTCAGCGGATCGCGGTGGGGGCCTGTGACATCAGGACCGGCACGCTGCCGGAGGGGCACGATGTCGTTCTTGTTGCCAACCTAGTGCACTACTTCTCACCGGAGCAGAACCTCACCCTCCTCCGCCGGGTCCGTGACGCCGTTGAGCGCGGTGCCCGTTTACTCGTCGCCGACTTCTGGACTGACCGGACACACACCCAGCCGCTCATGGCTGCCCTCATGGCGGGCGAGTTCGCGGTTGTGACGGAGAACGGAGACGTCTACAGCGTGGAAGAGGCGTGTCGGTGGCTCGACACGACGGGCTGGCGCTTCATCGACCAATTGCCACTGGCAGGGCCCGTCAGCCTCGTGGTGGCTGAGGCAATATAAACGGCACTGATGCCCCTATGGATATCAAGCAGCCGCCAGGTGGCACCGAATCCCGGTCGTAGGCCATGATGATCGACTCGACGTCGGTGAGACTCGCCGCTGCTTCGGCGTCGGTACCACCATTGATCAGGTGTCAGGGTGCAGGGGCTCAGATAGTGGCAGACTGGACCCTCACGGATAGAGATAGTGACGATGTCGGGCAGTGCAGAGTTCGCGCGGCAAGAAGGGCTTGAGGGACCAGCACTATTGGAGGCGTTGCTCCGCGAGAAGGACGTCCAGCCGATCCGCTCCGTGAACGACTTGGCATGTGAGGGCATCTTCGACACCGACCATGAGCTAGCGGAGTTCCTTACCTGGGTCACAGCTGAGCGAAGGGCGAACCTCGCCTGATTATGAACTCAGTGATTCTCGATACCGACGTTTGCATCGTTGATCTTCAAGAGGGAGCTGCCGGGCTCGATGGCGGCTCAGCTCGTCTGCGGCGCTGGCCGAGCAGGCCGTCGCCGTTCCCGAGGAGTGCGTCGCCTCGGTGCTGCTCGATGACTTAGGCCGGATCAGCCCAGATGAGGACG
>JBOHFU010000941.1:0-1625 GCA_050699675.1 Pseudonocardiaceae bacterium | reverse complement strand
GAGAACCCGTCCAACGAGCCGGTGACCACAATGGACAACCCTTCCAGATGGCGCGGCACCGACTTGTCGACAGCTTCAGCCATCCGTACCCCGGCGGCGCGCCACTTGGCCACCACCTCACGGTGCCAGTCCACCGCGAACCACTCGCGTACGGCCGCAGCGATCGTCGGTCCGACGCCGTCGACCGCGGCCAGCGCCTGCTCGTCCGCCGTCTCGATGGCCTGCAACGAGCGGAACTCGCGAGCCAGCGCCTGCGCTGCGGTGGGCCCGACGTGCCGGATCGACAGTGCCACCAGCACCCGCCACAGTGGGCGATTCTTCACGGAGTTCAGATTGGACAGTAGCTTGCGCCCGTTAGCCGACAGTTCTCCCGCCTTGGTCCGGAACAGATCCACCGCCAGCAGCTTGGGTTCGTCGAGGGTGAACAGGTCACCCTCGTCCTGCACCACACCAGCGGCCAGCAGCGCCACCGCGGCCTCGTAACCGAGCACCTCGATGTCGAAGGCACCGCGCCCGGCGACGTGGAAGATCCGCTCCCGGAGCTGGGCGGGGCAGGAGCGGGCGTTGGGGCACCGGATGTCGACGTCGCCTTCGCGCTGGTGGCGCAGTTGGGTGCCGCATTCCGGGCAGTGCGTCGGCATGACGAACTCGCGCTCGTCACCGCTGCGCAGGTCCACCACCGGGCCGAGCACTTCGGGGATCACGTCGCCGGCCTTCCGGATCGTCACAGTGTCCCCGATCAGCACCCCCTTGCGGCGCACCTCGTCGGCGTTGTGCAGCGTCGCCAAGGACACCGTGGACCCCGCGACGGTCACCGGCTCCATGAAGGCGAACGGGGTGACCCGCCCGGTACGTCCGACGTTGACCCGGATATCCAGGAGCTTGGTGGTGGCCTGCTCGGGCGGGTACTTGAAGGCGATCGCCCAGCGCGGCGCCCGGGACGTCGAGCCCAGCCGGCGCTGCGCCGACACCTCGTCTACCTTCACCACCACGCCGTCGATCTCGTGCGCCACATCGTGGCGGCGCTCGCCCCAGTAGGCGATGTGCTCGATCAGCTCGTCGATGGTGGACAGCAACCGGGTGTGCTCGGACACCGGCAGCCCCCAGGCCCGCAGCGCCTCGTAAGACTGCGACTGGCGGGTCGGCTCGAACCCGCGCCGTCGACCCAGACCATGGCAGAGCATCCGCAGCGGTCGGGTCGCGGTCACCCGCGGATCCTTCTGCCGCAGCGAGCCCGCTGCGGAGTTGCGGGGGTTGGCGAAGGCCGGTTTGCCCCCCTCGACGAGCCTTGCGTTGAGCTCGGCGAAGTCGGCGAGCCGGAAGAACACCTCCCCGCGCACCTCGAGCAGCTCGGGTACCGGGTACTCGGAGGACTCGTGCAGCCGGTCCGGGATGTCCTGCAGGGTGCGCAGGTTGAGCGTGACGTCCTCGCCGGTGCGCCCGTCGCCGCGGGTGAGGCCGCGGACCAGCCTGCCGTTCTCGTAGAGCAGGTTCACTGCCAGCCCGTCGATCTTCAGCTCGGCGAGGTAGTGCACCTCGTTGCCCACCTCGCGGGCGACCCGGTCGGCCCAGGTGCGCAGCGCGTCGGTCTCGAAGGCGTTGTCCAGGCTGAGCATCCGCTCGAG
>JBOHFU010000940.1:0-1629 GCA_050699675.1 Pseudonocardiaceae bacterium | reverse complement strand
TCACATGCGTCACCTCCTGCCGGTTCGCCAGCGCGATCAACGGGGCACCCGGCAACAGCTGCGCTGCCGGGGCCACCACCAGCGCCGCCCCGGACAGCAAGGCCATGCACAGCTCCGAGAACGACGCGTCGAAGCTGGGTGAAGCGAACTGCAGCACCCGACTGTGAGCATCGATCCCGAACCGTTCGATCTGCGCTGTGGCAAGACTAGAGACACCCCCATGGCAGACCACGACGCCTTTGGGTTGACCGGTGGAGCCTGAGGTGTAGATCACATACGCCGGATGCTGCGGGGTCAGGAAGGTGGTGCGGTCGGTGTCGGTGGGGTCGGTGTCCGCGCAACCGTCCAGCATCGTGATGGTGTCGGGATCGTCGAGCACCAGCCCAGACGTGGCAGCACCCTCGGGAACACATCCCAGCGTCTGGGTGTCGGCCAGCAGCAGCACTGGCTGGGCGTCGTGGAACATGAAGCTGATCCGCGCTGCCGGGTAGCCCGGATCCACCGGCAGGTAGGCAGCACCGCTCTTGAGCACCGCCAAAATCGACACCACCAGCGCGGGTGAGCGGGGCAGCGCCAACGCCACGATCTGCTCAGGGCCCACCCCCCGGCCGATCAACGCGTGAGCGAGCTGGTTGGCTTTCGCATTGAGCTGGCTGTAAGTCAACCGGGTGTCCTCGAACACCACCGCCACCGCCTGCGGCGTAGCCTGCACCTGAGTTTCGAACAACACCGGCAACGTGACCTGCGCCACCTCCACAGCGGTGTCGTTCCACTCCACAAGGAGCCGGCGGCGTTCCTGGGCGTCGAGGATGTCGACCCGGCCGACCGGCTGGCCAGCATCGGCGGCCAGCTGTTCCAAAACCCGCACCAGCCGTCCGACCATCACCTGCGCCGCCACCTCATCAACCACGTCCGGCCGGCAGTCGAGTTTGAGGGCCAGGCGGGGTCCCGGGAAGGCCACCAGAGTCAGCGGGTAGTGGGTGGAGTTGTGGCCCCCCTTGCCGGTGATCCGCAGGCCGCATGCGAGCTCGTAGGTGCGGCTGGGGTCGAAGGGGTAGTTCTGGTAGACCACCAGGGTGTCGAACAGCTGGCCCAGTCCGGCCAGCTGGTGGATGTCGACCAGACCGAGATGATGGTGGGCCAACAACCGGGCCTGCTCAGCCTGCAGGCGAACGAGAGCGTGCCCCACCGGCTCCTGCGGCCGCAGCCGGACCCGTACCGGCACCGTGTTGATGAACAGCCCCACCATCGACTCCACGCCGGCAAGGTCGGCAGGCCGACCCGACACCGTCATCCCAAAGACCACATCGCACCGGCCGCTCATCCGGCCCAGCA
The DNA here is from genome assembly GCA_050699675.1 of Pseudonocardiaceae bacterium. Taxonomy (GTDB): domain Bacteria; phylum Actinomycetota; class Actinomycetes; order Mycobacteriales; family Pseudonocardiaceae. Next base: position 294 of record JBOHFU010000940.1, on the reverse strand, counting down.
GGATGCTCCACGTCCCCTGGATCACGGTGTTGAGCGTCACACCCAGCCGCCGAGCCTGGCCGGTCAGCGCGGCGGTCAGCTCCTCGGACAGCTCGACCGTCACGTTGTCGGGGATCAGCGGCACCCGCTGGCGATCCGCGCCGGCCACCAGGGTGGGCCCGTCCAATCCGGCCAGCGCGTCCCGCCACGCGGCCTGCGCGGCGGGACGGTCTTGAGCCCCCAACCACGCCAGATAGTCACGGTAGGGCGTGACCGGGGGCAGCGCGGTGGCGTCCCCACCGCTGGCATACAGCG
>JBOHFU010000939.1:0-1630 GCA_050699675.1 Pseudonocardiaceae bacterium | reverse complement strand
CATCGCTGCGCTTACCCGATTTGTGGTGTGAGTTGGAGGTCTTGCCATACCGGCGCCATGTTCTGTGTTGTGGTGGTGTTGGTGAGGGTGGTGATCTCGATGGTGGTGGCGCCCTTGGCTGCGGATAGGTCGGCGTCGAGTTCGTGGAGCTTGCTGTCTGTGGTTTTCACCTGGTGGATGACTTTGCCGTTGGCCTTGACTTGGAAGGTCACCGCACCGGCCGCGGCGCCGGTGGTGTTGGGTAGCAGGCGGACTCGGGCACGGATGTGGTCGCCGGGCACGGCGGGCTTGGCCAGTTTGTACTCGCCGGTGATGGCGCCGGTGTCGTGCGGGTTGGTCTCTAGCAGCTTCGCGCCCTCCACCGTGCGTTGCCGGACCAAGCCGGTCTGGTCTGCGTCTGTACCGGGGAAGTCGAGGGTGTTTCCGGTTCCGTTGGTCCAGGTGGCCTTGGCGGCGGTGGCGATCAGGTCGACGCGGGCGGTGTTCTGGGCGACGGTGAGCGTCACGTCCGATCCGGGCTCGACCTTGGATTTCGCGTCGGGCTTGGTCGAGAGCACCTGACCGTCGGGGATCGCATTAGTGTGCTGGGTCACGGTCTTGGCTTTCAGACCCAGATCCGCCAGCGCTTTGGTGGCATCGTCACCGGAGCGGGCCGTCAGATCCGGCAGCTCAACCGATGCCGGCGGCGCAGGCTTGTCCCCCGCCGGTGGTTTCTCCTCCGCCGGTGGTTTCTCCCCCGGCGGCGGTGGTTTCTCCTCCGCGGGCTTGTCCTCCGCGGGTTTATCCTCCGCGGGCTTGTCCCCCGCGGGACCCGGAAGTGGTACCGCACCGCCCGGATTCGCCGACGGGTTGTTCTGTTCTGGGGGGCCGGTGGACACGGTCAGGGTCACATCCGAGCCCACCGGGCGCGAGGTCGTCGCTGCCGGGTCGGAGGCGATGACGTGATCAACCGGGCGCTCGTCACTGGGCACCCGGTCGGTACGAACGGTGAACTTCAGGCCCTCCAACAGGGCCGTGGCCTCCTCCACCGGCTTGCCCACCACGTTGGGCACCTCAACAGGACACGGCCCGTCGGGGCATTTCCCGGTGGAGATAAACAACTTGACCCGCTCACCACGCTGGAGTTCCGCACCCCCAGCGGGATCGGTCCTAATCGCCAGTCCCTCAGCGACCGTGTCATCTCCTGCCTTGACCGGCTCAGGCTGATACTGCTCCTCTTCGAGCAGCTTGACCGCGGCCGCCTCATCAACCTGAGGGATCACCGGCACCGTCGGCGCGCCGGGTCTGAGCAAAGCCGCCAGCGCGATCACCAACGCCAGCAGCGCAACCGCAGCCGGAGGAGCCCACCAGGGAAACACCGGAAGCTGCTGGCGGACACCGTTAAGAATGATCGGTGGTTGCGCACCGGCAGGACTGACCACCGCACTGAACGCCAAGCGCTCGGTGCGACCGAACCACCGGCGCGGACCATTGACCAACACCGGCACCTCTTCGGTGACACCAGGCCGCAACGCCGCCGTAGCCTGCTGCGGCTGAAAGGCCAGCACACTGTCCTGGTCTTTGAACACCAGTCCGGTAGTAACCGGCGTGTTGCCGCCGTTGGTCACGCTCACCTGGTGACGCGCCGGCT
>JBOHFU010000938.1:0-1638 GCA_050699675.1 Pseudonocardiaceae bacterium | reverse complement strand
GGGTCGCTGGCGGCACGGGCAGCGGCCATGACCTTGGCGGCGTCGCGGTCGTCGAGGAATTTGGGGAGCGGTTCGGGGCGCGGTGGGATGTCGCCACCGATGATCGGGTTGCGCATCGGGGCGTCGGGCCAGTCCCACTCGATGATCCGCTCGAAGAACATGCGCAGCATCCGCAGCCGCTGCCGCTGGGTGTTGGCGGCCAGCTGGCCTTTGATGCCCCGGCGTTGGGCGAGCGCGACCTTGAAGTCCTCGATGTTGTCGCGGCTGATCTCGGCCACGGTCCGCACGTCGGTGCGGTCGAGCAACCAGCGGGCCAGGAGACGCAGCGCGTTGTCGGCTGACTCGACGCTGAGCGGGGCGAGAAACGTGGCCGCTTGGGCCAGGTAGCGGCCCATGGTGGAGGCCAGCTTCGGCGCTCGGAGCGCGATCTCGTCCCAGTCGTGCTCAGACCGGGAGGAACCAGCCGGCGAGTGGGGCGCGGCGATAGCGGTCATCGGGCGGCGACCTCCTGGACGGCGATGAGCTGATTCACCGCGGCCTGGTCGGTGTCGATGAGATCGGCGGCTCGCCGGTACTCGCGGGCGAGCCAGTCATTGGTCAGATGTAGATAGATGCGAGTCGACTCGATGGAGCGGTGACCGGCCTGGGCCTGCACGGCCTCCAGCGCCATGCCCGCTTCCCGCAACCGGGTCAGACAGGTGTGGCGCAGCTGATGACACGTCGTCGCCTCGAGGCCAGCCCGCCGGCGGGCGCCGCTAAGGATCTCGTCGACGCCATCGGCCGACAACCGCTGGCCGCGCCGGGGCCCCTTCAACACGACGAACACCCGATCCGTCGCTGACGGCCGGGGGCGCTCGTCGTGGAGGTAGCCGCCGACGGCGGCGAAGAACCGGTCGGCGATCGGCACGACCCGTTGATGGCCGCCCTTGCCCTCAGCGATGAACAGTCGCCGCTCACCGACCCACAGGTCCTCCAGCCGCAAGCCCAGCACTTCGCAGCGGCGCAGCCCACCCAGCACCATCGCCAGGACCATCGCCAGGTCCCGCTGGGTGCGCAGCGCCCCCACCAGCGCGTCGACCTCGCCAGGGGCAAGGATCTTCGGCAGTGTCCGCGGCACCCGAACCAGCGGCACCGTCCGAGCCCGCTTCGAGCCCCGCTCCCGACGCGTCGACAGCCCACGGGGCACCGGGTTGGCGGCCAGAGCCGTGTCACCACGGGCCATCACATAGGCGTAGAACCCCGACACCGACGACAGCCGGCGGGCGATCGTGCGAGCCGACAACCCCGACTCGCCATCAGCCAGGCGCACCACCCTCCGGTCACCGCGCTGGGCGGCGATGAACTCGAACACGTCCACCGAACGCACCTCGACCGGATCCTTCGCCACGACGCTGAAGAACGTCTTCAGATCAAACGCCGTCGCCCGCACCGTGTTCGGTCGGGCCCGTCCAGCCACGAACGTCAAATAGCGATCGACCAGCGGGTGGCCCAGCTCATAGCCGACTTCGCCGAACGCGTCAGCGGCACGGATCAGGCACGGAGACCAAGTCATCCCCGCACGCTCGCAGCCCCCGGTGAGATGCACGCGGATACCAGATGGATCACCCATGTATTAGGCGATCTGGCACGGTCTACTGC